>JASFEK010000089.1:0-7333 GCA_050124875.1 Caldifarciminota bacterium
GGACAATGCGAATTTTGAGATCGAGTTGATCAGTCCGGTCGCGATCGAGCAGGGCTTACGCTTCGCGATCCGTGAAGGCGGCCGCACCGTCGGTGCCGGCGTCGTTACCAAAATAATCGAATAATGAACAAACTACGCATCAGGCTAAAATCCTATGATCATAGAATACTGGACCAATCGGTCAAGTCGATCGTCGAGACGGTCAAGCGCTTCGGTGTGAACATGTCAGGGCCAGTGCCTCTCCCCACCGAGCGTTCCCTGTACACGGTGCTACGCTCGCCGCACGTTGACAAGAAATCCCGTGAGCAGTTCGAGCTACGGGTTCACAAACGGCTCATTGAGCTGAGCGACGTAACGCCGGACATAATCGATGCCCTCAACAAGCTCGAGATACCGGCCGGTGTCTATATTGAAGTAAAGGCGATGTGATAATGATCGGCATTGTGGGCAAGAAGATCGGTATGTCGCAGATCTTTCAAGAAAACGGTGAACTCACTCCGGTGAGCGTCATCGAAGCCGGCCCCTGTCCCATACTACAGGTAAAAGATGAAAGCAATGATGGATACAAGGCAATACAGGTAGGTTTCGGCACCAAGAAGCGAATTACCAAAGCCATTGCTGGTCATCTCAAGAAGTCGAAGACAAAGTCGGTTGGCCGGATCCTTGAAATCCGAATTAATGATGCTAGCAAGTATAAAACCGGAGACAATATCGACGTCACGGTTTTCGCAAGCGGGGACAAGGTATCGGTAACCGGATGGACAAAAGGAAGAGGCTTCAGCGGTGGAATGAAGCGCTGGGGCTGGTCTGGTGGACCAAAAACGCACGGTTCAATGGCCCATCGCCGGATAGGTTCTTCTGGTCCTGGTTCAGCACCAGGCAGAATATGGAAGAACAAGACCATGCCTGGCCGATACGGCAATGAGCAGGTAACCGTCAAGAATCTGCGCGTCGTTAAGGTTGAGAAAGAAAAGAATATGCTGTACCTGAAAGGTGCAGTACCCGGAGCGCGTAACAGCTATCTGGTAATAACGAAGGAAGAGTAATGCAGACAAAGTTATTTGATAAAACGGGAAAAGAAAGCGGCACCATTGAACTCAAGAAGGGTATCTTTGACCAGAAGGCAAACGAGACCCTGCTCTGGGAAACGGTCAATGTCCTGATGGGTAACCGCCGGAGCGGCCTGGCTAGCACCAAAACAAAAGCGGAAGTTCACGGCGGTGGTAAGAAACCGTGGCGCCAGAAAGGTATTGGTTGGGCACGACATGGCAGCGCGCGATCCCCACTATGGAAGGGTGGCGGCGTGACGTTCGGGCCTAAACCACGTGATTATACGGTGGCGCTCCCGAAAAAGAAAAAACTGAAAGCATTACTCGTATCACTCAGTACCAAGGCGCAGGAAAACAAGATACTGGTCATTGAAGACCTGGTGGTGGACGCGCCCAAGACAAAGAATCTTGTCGAGATCCTGAAGAGTATGAATTTGAGTAAGACGAAAACACTTCTGGCGGTCGCCGACATGAACAAGAATCTACTTCTGGCAAGCCGCAATGTGCCGAATGTGTCTTTGAAAAGAGCCGCTGATATCAATTGCTATGATGTTCTGAATGTCGAATGCCTATTGATCACCAAGCAGGCCTTGGAGAGATTGGAGCAGAGATGCGCCGCGAAAAAATAATCAAGAAAGCATTGATCACAGAAAAAGCCGACCGTCTGAGAGAAATGAACTGCTATCAGTTTCAGGTCGCACCATATGCTAACAAGCGTGAGATTAAAGAAGCAGTCGAGAAGCTGTTCAATGTCACGGTAACCGACGTCAAGACCGCCAACTTCCGGGGAAAGCCGAAACGCATGGGTCTCTCCATCGGCTATAAGACGGGTTACAAGAAGGCTACCGTATTCATCAAAGCAGGGCAGAAAATCGAGCTAATTGAAGGTGTCTGATGGCGATTAAGAAATACAAACCCACATCACCGGCGCGCAGGTTTTACAGTGTGAACAAACCCGCGGTCACCAAGGACAAACCTGAGAAGTCTCTATCCATTTCCAAGAAGCGGAGTGGTGGGCGCAACAACATGGGCCGAATCACGATCCGGCACCGGGGTGGAGGACATAGAAAAAAGGTACGCATCGTTGATTTCCGGAGGAACAAGGATGGTATTCCGGCCGTAGTCAAGGCGATTGAATACGATCCAAACCGCAACGCATCGATAGCATTGCTTGCGTACAAAGATGGCGAGAAGCGCTATATCATCGCACCCGATGGTTTACGGGCCGGTGATACTGTCGTTTCCGGAGACAGTGCGCCGATCAAGATCGGCAACTGCCTGACCCTGATGAACATTCCCCTGGGAGTTGAGATCCACGGCATCGAACTCAGCCCGAAAAAGGGCGCCCAACTGGTACGGGGCGCCGGGCTGTCGAGTCAGATACTCGCCAAGGAAGGGAAATACGCGCATATCAAGATGCCCTCCGGTGAGCTAAGATTGCTCGATCTCAGGTGTCGAGCGACCATCGGTAAGGTCTCCAATGCCCTATACTCAAGTATTTCTATTGGTAAGGCAGGCCGGAGACGTCACATGGGACGCCGGCCGCACGTCCGCGGCGTGGCAATGAACCCGCATGACCACCCAATGGGCGGCGGTGAAGGCCGATCGCACGGTGGACGCCAACCGTCCTCGCCATGGGGCTGGCTGACCAAGGGTAAGAAAACGCGAAAAACCCGTAAGCCATCTGACAAGTTTATACTCAAAAGGAGAAAGTGATGTCGAGAGCGCTCAAGAAGGGACCTTATGTTGACGTAAAATTGATGAAGAAGATTTCGAAGCTGATCGACAGCGGTGAAAAGAAGATCGTGAAGACCTGGGCAAGAAACTCGATCATTCCCCCGGAGTTTGTCGGTTTCACGATCGCCGTCCACAACGGGAACCGTTTCATCCCGGTATACATAACCGAGCGAATGGTCGGGCACAAGCTGGGCGAGTTCTCGCCGACCAGGACGTTTCGTGTACATTCAGGCACACGTAAGACCGAAAAAGAGAGAGAGTTTGAGAGATGATCGCACGCGCAGTTAAGAGATACGAACGGGTATCACCACGCAAGGTAAAGATGATTCTTGATGTCATCCGGGGCAAAGGCGTGAACGACGCACGCGCACTGCTGCAATTCCACCCCTCCCGGTCCAAGATACCGATTCTCAAGACATTGAATTCAGCTGTGGCTAACTTCAAGAACACGGTAGGGACGATTCGAGTGGACGACAGCGAACTCTATATAAAGAAAGCCTACGTAGATGAAGGGCCAATGCTCAAGCGTTGGCGACCTGGATTTCGAGGGACCGCGGACATGATCCGAAGAAGGACCAGCCACATCACAGTAATCGTTGATTCTTACAAACCAATCGAAAAGAAGGGAGGCTAATGGGCCAGAAAACGCATCCTATTGGATTCCGGCTAGGCATCACAAAGGACTGGAAAAGCAAGTGGTTTGATCAGCAGAAGTACGGCAAACTCGTCGCCGAGGACTATGCGATACGGCGTTATCTGTATCAGCGACTCTCGGATGCAATGCTTTCCGATATTATCATCAGAAGATTGTCAAACCGTGTCATAATATCCATCTACACTGCCCAGCCCGGTAAGGTCATTGGCAAGGGTGGTGAAGAAATCAAGAAACTCCGTGAAGAAATCAAGAGTTTGATCGAGAAGGATGTTGCCATCAACATCGAAGAAATCAGAATGCCTGAGCTTGATGCCTATCTGGTTGCCCAGAACATTGCGCGGCAAATCCGGCAGCGGATATCTCACCGGCGCGCCATGAAGAGAGCGATCATCTCCGCGATGAAGATCGGGGCCCGGGGTATCAAGGTCGCATGCTCAGGACGGCTGGGTGGTTCGGAAATCGCGCGTACCGAATGGTATCCTGAAGGCCGTGTGCCCCTGCAAACGCTGCGCGCTGATATTGACTACGCGTGCTCGACGGCATTCACAATATACGGCACGGTGGGTGTGAAAGTCTGGATCTACAAGGGCGAGGTAACCTGATGCTTGAACCCAAGAAGACGAAGTACCGTAAGCACCACCGGGGTCGCCGCACGGGTAAAGCGACTAGTGGCGACACGGTAGCCTTTGGTGAATACGGTTTGGTAGCCCTTGAGCCGTCATGGGTGACGGCTCGGCAAATCGAAGCGTCAAGGGTGGCAATCGCCCATCGGATGAAGAAAGGCGGTAAGCTCTGGGTCAGGATTTTCCCGGACAAACCCGTGACCAAGAAGCCGGCGGAAACGAGAATGGGTAAGGGCAAGGGTGCACCAGAGTACTGGGTAAGCGTCGTGAAACCGGGCCGTATCATTCTCGAATTGGAGGGCATGAGTGAAGATGATGCCCAGCATTTATTGAGGCTTGCGGCCAACAAGCTTCCGATGAAGACAAGATTCGTGAAACGAGAAGCAGGGGTGAGATATGAAGGTTTTTGAACTCAGAGAGAAAACACACGAGGAATTACGAGACATGCTTGATGGCCTGCATAAGGACCTATTCAATCTACGACTACGTCGTGGCGCACAGGAATTGCCCAATCCACTGAGACTACGCAGCTTACGCCGCGAGATTGCACGCATTGAGACAATTCTTCGCGAAGACGAACTGGGTATCAAGAAGCTGCTCGTACCAAAGAAGATCGCGCCCAAAGCCAAGAAGGGAGACAAGCGTGCGTAGAAGAAAAATCGGAATCGTGACGAGCGATAAGCCCAACAAAACAGTGGTCGTGCGGATCACAAATTACACAAAACATCCTCTCTATAAGAAATATGTCCGCAAGCGTACAAGCGTCTATGCTCATGATGAAAAGAACGAGTTCAAATCAGGTGACAAGGTCATGCTTGAAGAGACGAGACCGACGTCGAAGATGAAGCGGTGGCGCGTGATCAGGAGAGTTAAGTGATTCAGATCTACTCTCGGCTGAAGGTGTGCGACAACACCGGCGCACGTGTAGCGATGTGCATACGGGTGAGCGGCAGTTCCCGTACGCGCTACGGCCACATCGGAGATATCATCAACGTCTCGATAAAGGATGCCATGCCCAATGCACCGGTGAAAAAGGGTGACAAGGGAAAGGCCGTCATCGTACGCACCAAAAAAGAACACCGAAGGATTGACGGATCATATGTTCGATTCGATGACAATGCCTGCGTGTTGATAACCGACCAGAAAGAACCGAAGGGAACAAGGGTCTTTGGCCCTGTAGCAAGGGAGCTCAGGGAAAAAGGGTTTACCAAAATAATGTCGCTGGCCAGCGAAGTGGTATAGAACATGAGAAAAAACATGAATCGTGATAAGAAGGCAAGAAAACCTAACTTCCACATCCGGAAGAACGATCTCGTTGAAGTCATCACCGGTGAAGAAAAAGAAAGACGCGGCCGGATCCTGGAAATAATCCCGGAAAAGACAATGGCAATCGTGGAAGGCATCAACCTTGTTAAGAAACATCAACGGGCCCGATCCCAGACCAAACCATCGGGCATCGTCACTGTGCCGGCGCCAATCCATGTATCCAACCTCGTACTCATCTGCCCCAAGTGCGCCAAGAAGGTAAAGGTGCGCATGGAGAAGATTGAGAACAAGCGCGTAAGAATCTGCAAGAAATGTGGAGAGAGCATTGAATAAGAAGAAGAGCGACGGTTACAAGCCGAGACTGAAGCAATTTTACGAGGAAGAATTACGCAAGGCTCTGATGAAGCAGCTGGGCTATAACAACCGTTACCAGATACCCCAGCTCAAGAAGATCGTGGTCAATATCGGCGTGGGCGAAGCGGTCAACGATCCAAAGATCCTAGAAATCGTCCGCGACGACATATCTCGTATCACGGGTCAAATGCCCGTCCAGACACGCGCGAAGCGTCCCATATCGAATTTCAAGATCCGCAAGGGTATGATCATCGGTCTCAAGGTAACGATGAGAGGCGCACGGATGTATGAATTCTTTGATCGATTCGTCAACGTCGCCGCGCCACGGATCCGGGATTTCCGCGGATTTTCCCGAGATTCATTCGACGGCAGAGGCGGCTACAACCTGGGGCTCTCGGAACAAACGATATTTCCCGAGATCGAGTATGACAAGATAAAGAAAGTTTTCGGCATGGATATTGCGATCGTCACTTCGGCAAAGAAAGACGCTGATGCTCTGGCTTTGTTAGAAGGACTGGGCATGCCCTTCGAAAGGAAAAAATAGAGGAGTCAAATGGCAACCTTAGCGTTAATAAACAAGCAGAAGAAAACCCCAAAATTCAAGACACGCAAGTACAATCGCTGTTTCAGATGTGGCCGGGCACGTGCCTACTATCGCAGATTTGGGCTGTGCCGCATCTGCTTCCGTGAGCTTGCCCTCAAGGGCGAAATACCAGGCGTAAGAAAGGCAACCTGGTAGACCTCGCTGCGCTCGGCAAACATAAGCACAAATCACAAATTTCAAGCACCAACAATCAAATAAACTTCAAAATTCATGTATCAAATTCCAAACTTGGGATTTTTGTTTTTGGGAATTGGTTATTATTTGATATTTGTGTTTTGAGATTTGAGATTTAACTTTGATTCACGATGCGTGAATCAAAGTTCGCTCCTTCCTTCCAGAGCCCTGGATAAGGTTGTGGTATCGGCCAGGTCCAGATCACTTCCCATGGGTAGACCCCGGGCAATCCGCGTGACCTTTATCCCTAACGGTTTAACCAACTTGGCGATGTATATTGCCGTGACATCGCCCTCGGTCGTGGGGTTAGTGGCAATTATCACTTCGCTCACGCTTCCATTACGCAACCGGCTGATCAGAGAATCAATGCGTAGGTCTTCAGGACCAATATTGTCGATCGGCGATATGACACCATGGATCACATGGTAAATCCCCCGATATTCACTCGTCTTTTCGATGACCATGACATCGGATGGCTGTTCAACGACGCATATGCGGTCCTTCTCACGGCCCTCGTCACTGCAGATTTCACACGGGTTTTTCTCGCTCAGGTTGTAGCAGCTTGAACATTCCTTCAACCGTGTCCGTGCCCGCATGATCGCATCGGTCAGCTCCTGAACCCTGGTCGTATCCATCTTCTGCAGATAGAAGGCAATCCGCTGCGCCGACTTCCGCCCTACACCCGGCAACCACTGCAATTTCTCGATTAGATCCTTGAGTAACGGCATTGCCTATTCTAATGATATAAGACATTAAGTCAACACCAGGTGAAACAAACTTGATTTTCTCATCGCTTGTGCTATAATAGACACATCGTTCCGATCACTTACGCATTAGAAAGGAGAAAATAGTGAAAATTAAATTCCTGGGT
>JASFEK010000090.1:0-7330 GCA_050124875.1 Caldifarciminota bacterium
TCAATTTCTCCCTGCGTTGGATTTCTCTGCTTGCCGGACGGGTGGGGTGTGAGCTCTCTGCGACTACGGGGATTCACGATGCGAGCGGGATGATAAAGCAGTTGCTCGCCGGCGCGGCGACCGTGCAGGTTTGTTCCACCCTGTACATACACGGTATCGGCCATATTGCTACCATGCTGAGTAACCTGGAAGCATGGATTCAGAAGCATCACTTCACAGCGGTGAAGGATTTCCAGGGCAGGTTGAGCCAGAAGGATAGTGACCGGCCTGAGCTTTATGAGCGCCTGCAGTATATCAAGGCATTGACTGGCATTGAGTAGCGGGTTACGTGTGTAACCCCAATATTCACTTAGAATTAAGTCTTGACGAAAATGAGAATATCGTTATACTTCAATTTGACATGGTCGATGTTCACGCTAGTCTATTACGATCGAAAGGAGGAATCATGAGGCGCGTCATTAGTATCTTGGGGATTATGCTTTTCGTTGTGATCTCGATGCGCGCGACGTGTAGCGCCACCAAGCCCGGTGCAATGAGTCCGGTTGAGGTAATGAAACTATCGGACAATGTGTACTTCCACAATGTGTCAATAACGTATGACGGTAATCACTATCTCACGATCAATGGCGGTAACGATAGCTACTGTACCTTGAACAAGTATGATGGTGAAGGTGAGCTTGTCGATGCGTATGATGTTGGTCTCGATGGGCGTAGCATATGCTACAACCCGAAGGATGGACGTCTATACGTGAAGGTGTACGGTACTGATCTGTATGTCATTGACCTTGAGACCGAATCGGCTGAAATAGCATTGTATGACGTGTTTGATGATGACAATAGTTCTATCGGAATATCTGAAGACGGGACGCGTATCTATGAACTCGTCGAGGGTCAGATTAGTGTGCTGGATTTCAAGACCGGCAAGGAACTCAAGCGTTTCAAACTGAGTAATTATTTTGATGAACATGGTTATCATAGCAGCATTGCTGTTTCCAAACGATACTTATTTGTCTGGGGTGATTCCGATGCGATAATCGTTTATGACCATGACGGTACGTATTTGTCCGAGTTCAGACTGCCCAGGCCTGGGTACGGGTTTTCATTATCATACTGTAACAAAATGCTCTGGATGGCCCAGGATGCTGACGCCTCGACCGATGGTGGAAGCGGCTATTGGTATGGCTACCGTCTGTAATCTGATCGATCAATCAGGATTTTTACGAGGTAACGTTTAGGAAAATATCATGGAAACTTTCTTAGCACATCTCGAAAAAATTTTTGAATACGTCCTGACGGCAACTGCACCTGAGGACATGATCGATACCCTTTATGACAAGATAAGAACGATGACCGAGAAAAACGTTATCCAGCGCGATATCGATAATTTCATTGCTTATTTCAAACTCATGCTCTCGACTGCGCGTCTGCCTAAGAAACTTGCATTCCAGCCTAAGTTGATCAGGGCATTTGTCGACCGAACCTACGCCGAATTCACGGATCAGGCACAGGAATTCAGGGCGAAGCAACTGTATTATTACCTTAAGGATAAGATCGACGAAGGCACTGAGATCGAAAGCGTGCATCTTGAGCGCCTGGAAACCACGCTCATGAGTGAACGGAAGCCTTCGCTTGAAAATATCATGGAACACGTACAGGTCGCCATGCTACTCAAATGGCTGCAAGGTCCAGTACATGGCAAGCTGTCAAAGGAATTGCAGGAATACATAGTATTGCTGGGTACGATATACGGACAGAGTCAGCGGCATCTTGTACCGAACATCGAGTGGCGGAAATTCGGGGTGGGCAAAGATGATGCGGGCGTGTTGAAGAAGGAATACAAGAGCTTCGATGGTGCGATCAAAGAATCGATCAAGGCAGTAAAGGATGCACGATCGAAGAAACTGGATCCTGGAAAATATGAAGACCAGTTCCGCCTGATAATATCAAGTCTCGATAACCTGTTGAAGATGACTGAAAAAGGCATATTGAATTCAGTGCAGTCGTTCAAAGATAAGGTCATTGTATCAGCGGCGCTGATTTATATACAGGACGAATTCGTGCGCAAGGACCCTCAGTTGAAGAGAATAATTCAGCTGTTCATATCGCTGTACTATCAGTTCCGGGATCGACCATAACACAGAATACACAGAATAGAAAAGGCACTGAATGCACAGAAGAAGAACCCCACTGAACTTACTAAAACAAAACTGGCTATAACGGGAGGAGTGGATGCCGTTGGCGCGGTGTCGTGAATGTCAAAAAGAGATTAGCACCGAGGCGAATTATTGCCCACATTGTGGGGCACCTTTTCCAGCGAGGAAGAAGTGGCAAGGTCGTGGCTTCGAGTGGAAGTCAAAGCAAACATTCTATGGTTATCCACTTGTTCATGTCGCATTCGGCCGCGACGCACAGAATAGAATTCGCGTTGCCAAAGGTGTGATCGCGATCGGTCAGTTTGGCATTGGTGTGATCACAATCGCACAATTCGGCATTGGCGTTCTGTTCGGCATCGGTCAGTTCATGTTTGGACTCACGGGCATTGCCCAATTCGCGATCACGGGTCTTTTCGGAATTGGACAGTTCGCGACCGGCTATATCGCAATCGGGCAACTGGCTTTAGGTTATTACGCGCTGGCCCAGTTGGGTTTCGCAGAGCATTTGTGGAGCGGTAGTGTACAGGACCCCGAGGCCGTGGAATTCTTTAGGCAAATGCTCCAATCCGTGAAGGATTTCCTGCATCTGTGAAGTAGATGAATGCCGAATATCGCAGTTGTGCAATATCGGTCACTTCGATCATACTACTCTTGTTCCAGTCATTGATGCTTCATGCTGAAGAGGAGGGTAGTGCAGTGAAAAAGGGAAGAGCATTCAATGGATCAGTACATTTCCTGATTGAAAAGCTCAGCAGCGGTGTCTTTGCGGCGATACACAGAGATGGCGGTGGGGCGATATGCAATGCAGGCATTATTGATCTGGGTGACCGTACGTTGATATTCGATACGTTCCTCACACCGCAGGCAGCGCACGATCTAATGGCTGCGGCCGAAACCTTGACTCAGAGCCCGGTGACACTCGTCGTTAACAGTCACTGTCATAACGATCACATCTGGGGAAATCAGGTTTTCGCTACCCAATCTGAGATATTATCGACGAGGACGACACGGGAATTGATCGTTGCTCAAGGCAAAAAGCAAATTGAATGGTACCGGGAGAATACCCCGAAGCAGCTCGCTTCTCTAAAGGAGCGTTATGAATCCGCACGTGAGGAGGAACAGAAGAGTGAACTTTCTCTTTGGATCGACTACTACGGATATCTAGCCGAAGCACTACCTGCTCTAGAGATGGTGCCGCCGAACGTGACCTTTTCGGGCCGTATGGAAATGCATGGTTGTGCACGTACAGCGGAGCTGATCGAGTACGAAAACGGACACACGCGAAGTGATTTGATATTGTTTCTTCCTCAAGACAGCATAATTTTCATGGGTGACTTACTCTTTGTTGGTTGTCATCCATATCTCGGTGACGGTGATCCCGCCGCGTTGGTTTCCATCCTCGAGGATATAAGGGGAATGGCAGCGAGTATCTTCGTGCCTGGCCATGGTCCCGTAGGTAGCGCGTCGGATCTAGGCGTGCTCATTGACTACGTTGGAATATGCAGGAATATTGTCAGCAGAGTTGTGGATGAAAGCCGGGGTGAAGAGGCATTGGATGCAATCGAAATACCCGAGCTGTTCGCTGACTGGCAGCAATCAGGTTTTTTCAGGAGCAATTTACGGTTTCTGAGAGAACATGCTATAAAATAGCTTAAGAATTAGTTCATCACCAATCATAGCCCGAATTCCCTTCTTATCAAACATACAGGGATTGATCCAAAGCTAAGTAGTCTGTCATGAAACTTCTTCAGGTCGAATTGCTCTCCAGTGTTTTTCTGATAATCCTCCTTTAATTCGATAATCTGCCTTTTGCCTACAAGATAACTCATCGGCTGGGTCGGGCTGAATGTATATCTGGTCACCTCTTTTTCTGCGTGCACCTTTTGTAGCTTCGCACAATCAACGAGCAGGTTGACCGCCTCTTCGTATGTCATCTGTTTCGTATGCAGTTGCACATCGATTATCACCCGACAGGCACGCCATAGCTGGTCCTTCAGTTGCAGTAAGCGGGAGCGCGGATCTGAATAAAACCCCGCGTCATACATCATCTCCTCACAATACAGTGCCCAACCTTCAATGAATACGTTTGTGTTTAGAATCCGGCGTAGCTTGTTCTTCAGGTAATTAGCGTGCACGAGCTGTAAATGATGACCCGGGTAACCTTCGTGTAAGGCAGTGACCGGAATACCATAGAAGGAGTGTCCGCGCAGAATTTCCTCCTGCTGTGCAGCAGGGATATTCTCGTCCACCGGGGTCACGAAGAAGTAGCCTTTCTGCTGGGTCTCGAACGGTGCCGGGTTCATGTAAGCGGCGTATGGCAGAATCGGCCGGTAGAATGCCGGAGTGTCGATTACCTCCAGTGTCTCGGCCGGCGGTATGGAGACCAGGTCATTATCCTGAATGAATTTGCGTGCGCGTTCCATCTCAGTCTTGTAGGCTGCGAGCAGTTCAGATGCTTGAGGATGATGGTTCTTGATATCGTTGACAATCTGAATCCAGGTCTTGCCTTTATCGATTTGCCGGGCAGTTTGACTGAGCGCTTCTTCAGTAGCACGCTTCTGTGCGTGACCATAGTCGAGTATCTGCTCGGCTGTGTACGGTAGCATGTGATCTGTCTTGAGCTTGAAGTTGAAGTACTCTGCGCCAATAGCGAATTCGCCTTCCGATTCCGGCAATAGTTTAGTTTCCAGAAAACGGCCGTAATCATCGATCGCCGCTGCCGCTTCCTTGCTTGCCTTTTCGATATCAGTGGCTATTGTTGGGACAAGATTGCCTAACTTCGCCGCGATTGTCTGCAGAAAATGCTGTCCGCCCTTATTGGTCTCGATTGCCAGCTTGGTGAATATCTGGGGTGTATCTTTCAGGTTTCTCTTACTGTCCTTGAGGAATCGGGGTATCTGTTTCATTCTTGATAGAATAGCAGCCGTTCGTTCTTCGATCGGTGCAAATTCGCGCAAGAAAAGTATGTGTAACGCATCAACACAGAGGTTGGCGTATTCGGCTGGATTTTTCTGCCAGTAGCGGATTTCTTCAAATTCCCTTGTGTTAGACCTAAGGAAGTTTTTCAGTAGTTGCCAGTCAATATGTTCTTCGGGCGTTAGTTTCTTCTCGTCCAGTGCTTCGAGCTGGTTCAGGAAATCCTTGCGTTCGTTATTCACGCTTATGAGATAATCGGCATCAACATTGTCTAACTCTTGATCGTATTCATGGATTCCCACGAAGGTTGCTACATACGGGGAATTCTTCCAAAGTGATTCCAAGATTTGATCTGCTAATTGATTGAACTCCGACACAATGCCTCCTTGAATTGTTTTTTGCTCAGAAAAACCGGTATTTAAATGGTATTGATATTGAATGATTTGTCAACGTATTACAGCTGCATGCAGGAGGGAAGGTGATTGACAATTACTGTCATTCATCTAGAATAATCTGGCTGTACTCGTCATTGATTTACCATGAAGGTAGAGAAGGTTCTTGTCATCACCTTATTGCTAGCACTACTCAAGTGTGGTGATGAGGTGCTTGACGTCAGTATCGATCACCCCATCGATGGAACACTAGTAAGCGGCGTCCTGAGAATCTCGGCCGACGCGAGCGATAACGCCGTCTGTATTACATTTTATGCTAATGATTCATGTTTGGGTGAGACACACACCGCACCCTTTGTGCACGTGTGGAACACCTTCACTCTCCCGGATAGCTCCACGCAATTGATCTACGCAATCGCCGAGGATCGAAAGGGTAATGTGGTTGTCTCCGATTCGGTTTCGGTTGTTGTATATAATGGAAACGTGATATTTGCTGATGATTTTGAATCCTATCAGTCTGGTTCCTATCCCGGGGCCTGCTGGTTCGAAATATGGATGGGCGCGGGAAGTATTCATACATATGTTGAAAACGGCAGCGGGCTTGAGGGTACGCGCGGCTTTCGCTTGCGCGGCTTGAATGATTGGGTACGAACCGATGGCGTTGAATTGCCGCTCAGTAACGTTCAGGAATTGACCTATGAAGCCTCGCTCATGATTCCATCCGGCGACCCGACCGGTGCTATTTTTGGATTCTTCGTGCTTCTAAATCCACAGCTGGGAACTATATACAATGGTATCTGGTTCAGTCACGCCGACAGCTCAGTGTATGCACGTGGTATTGTAGAAGATAGCACTGGTTACGTATGGAGGTGTGACACATGGTATACAGTAAGGGTAGCAATCGATTTCATGCAGCTGAGAATGAATGCCTGGCTCGATGACGCTCAGATAGTCTTCGATTTGCCCGCGGTCCCGCTTGACTGGACTGATACCTTTGCCCTGGCCACCGAGCACGGCAAGGCCGGCATCGTGTATTTTGATGATGTCAATATATTCGAACCAGCAGAGAGTATCCACGCACATATTACGCGCCCATGGATAGCACCTTGACATCGGTGCTTCTTGGGTATAGAATAATTCTTGAATAACAATCCACACAATAAGCATCACCTGAAAATGAATGATTGGCGCATTAGATGTTTAGTGCTTAATAAGGGGGTTTGAACATGAGCGGTGTGGTTGGCGTTATATCGAACCAGGACTGTAAAGAGGATTTGTTCTATTCAACTGATTATCATTCGCACCTCGGAACATCTTTTGGCGGTATTGCGGTTTCCGACGGTAAGTCACTGGTCAAGAAGATCCATAGTATTTCCCGGGCACAGTTCAAGTCGCGCTTTGACGAGGATATCGATTTCATAAATATGCGGGGGAACTCGGGCATTGGTGTGATCAGTGACCGGGATACACAGCCCTTGATCATGAGACTGAAATTCGGCGAATATGCGCTCTGCGGCACGGGTTACATTGATAATCAAAATGAACTGGCACAGCAATTGATTGATGAGGGTGTTGTATTCTCGGAAATGCCGAATGGGAAAGTCAATCAGATTGAACTGGCCGCAAAAATAATAAACAAGGGCAAGGATCTTGTCGGCGGCATTGAGTATATGCATGAGCAAATCGACGGTTCGATGTCTTTATTACTGCTCAGTAGAGAGGGTCTATACGCGGCCCGGGATAAATACGGCCGGACGCCCCTGGTTCTGGCGGAAAAGGATGGTTCCAGGATCGTGGTTTCCGAGACTTGTGCATTCAAGAACCTCGGCTTCGATACGAAGAAGTATCTGGGACCTGGAGAGATAATAT
>JASFEK010000091.1:0-7285 GCA_050124875.1 Caldifarciminota bacterium
GGACAATGCGAATTTTGAGATCGAGTTGATCAGTCCGGTCGCGATCGAGCAGGGCTTACGCTTCGCGATCCGTGAAGGCGGCCGCACCGTCGGTGCCGGCGTCGTTACCAAAATAATCGAATAATGAGAGTCATCATCAGCCTAGCCTGCAAGGATTGTAAGAATCGGAACTACTCGACGACCAAGAATAAGAAAAAACAACAGCGCCTTGAGATCAGGAAGTATTGTCCGTTCTGCCGCAAGCACACAATCCATAAAGAGACGAAATAGGCCTGTAGCTCTAACGGCAGAGCACCCGGCTCCAAACCGGGGGGTTGGGGGTTCAAATCCCTCCAGGCCTGCCATATAAGAGAGCATGATAAATAGAATAATTGAATACATAAAAAAGGTATACCTGGAAATGCGCAAGGTGACTTGGCCCACGCGCAGTGAGGTAACGAATTCAACCATCGTCGTGGTTGTCATCTCAACAATCGTTGCGATCATCATTTTTGCTCTGGACACGGTGTTCACAACCCTGCTGGGATTCATAATCAGATAGGAAATGGATAATATGCATTGGTACGTGGTGCACACCCTCACCGGACACGAACACAAGGTGAAGAAGATCCTTGAAAAGATGATCAAGGAAAAGCATCTGGAGGAATCCCTTGGTAAGATCGTCATCCCGGTAGAGAATCAAGTGCGCATTAAGAAGGGTAAGAAAGTCGTGGAGGAGAAACGGCTCTACCCCGGGTACATCGTCATCGAAATGGTTGGCAATGATGAGACCCTACGCCTGGTGAATTCAATAAGTGGTGTTACTCATTTCCTCGGTTCAAAGACCAAACCAATACCACTCGGTGATGATGAAGTCCAAGAATTGTTGAAGCAGGTCCAGGAATCGAAGGAGAAGGTGGTAACCAAGATTCCTTTTGCCCAGGGCGAACGCGTGTCCGTGACCGATGGACCGTTCACTGACTTCATCGGCACGATCGAAGAAATCTATCCGGAGCGCGAAAAGGTCAAGGTACTGGTGGTGATCTTTGGCCGCACCACGCCGATCGAATTAGGTTTTCATCAACTCAAGAGTTTGTAAGGAGAAAGATGGCAAAGAAAGTTATAGCAACAATCAAATTACAGATCCCTGCGGGTGGTGCTACCCCGGCTCCTCCGGTTGGTCCAGCGCTTGGCCAGCACGGCGTGAACATCATGGATTTCTGCAAGGCGTTCAATGCCGAAACGAAGAATCTTTCCGGACTGGTAGTGCCCGCCGTGGTAACCGTATACAACGACCGAACCTTTTCCTACATCCTGAAGAGCCCACCGGCTGCCGTATTGCTCAAACAGGCTGCCGGCATCGCCAAGGGCTCACCCGTTCCCAATCGAGAGAAGGTCGGTACGGTAACCCGGGCACAGATAAAAGAGATCTCAGAGCGCAAGATGAAAGACTTGAATGCGAATACTGTCGAGCAGGCTATGAAGATAATCGAGGGTACGGCGCGTGGCATGGGCATCGTGGTGGAGGAACAATGAACCGGTCGAAGAGATACGACGAGACAAAGCAGAAACTAGAAACCAGGAAATACGACCTCGGTGAAGCAGTTCAGAAAGCCAAAGAAACTGCCACGGCCAAATACGACGAATCCATTGATATCTCGATAAAGCTGAATATCGACCCCAAGAAAACCGACCAGTTCATCCGCGGATTCTCCAATCTCCCCCATGGTACAGGCAAGACAAAACGGATTCTCGTTCTGGCCAAGGGCGAAAAAGAAGAAGAAGCCAAAAGCGCAGGTGCCGATTTCACGGGTTTTGATGAGTATATCGAGAAGATCAAGGGTGGCTGGAGCGATGTCGACATAATCATGGCCACGCCCGACGTGATGTCTGATGTTAGCAAGCTCGGACGGATATTAGGTCCAAAGGGCCTGATGCCCTCACCAAAGGCAGGCACGGTGACATTCGAAATCGCCAGTCAGGTGAAGGCATTAAAGAAGGGCAAGGTTGAATTCAAGACGGACAAGACCGGTTGCGTTCACATCCCGGTTGGCCGGAAGAGCTTTGATGAACAAAAACTGTGTGAGAACATCGTGGTCCTGATGGAAGATATCATGGCGGCCAAACCGCAAAGTGTTAAGGGCAACCTAATCAGATCGATCACGATTTCATCAACGATGGGTCCTGGGATTTCAATCGACGAAAAAGACCTGCTCGAAAGCGTCAAGAAAGGAGGTACCTGATGCCTTCTCAGAAGAATCTGGACTACGTTAGCAAGCTTAAAGAAGACCTGAAACCAGGAAAAGCATTCTATTTCACGGACTTCACGGGCCTGGCAGTAAAGAACCTAGAAGTGCTGCGTCGTGAATTGAGAAAGAATAACGCAACGTATGTAGTAATAAAGAACACCCTGGGATATCTGGCCATGAAAGATATGGGATTCGAGGACAAATCGATCCGTGAGCTGTTCATCGGACCGACCGGCCTGGCAATCGCTTTCGATGATCCGGTCGTACTGGCCAAGATTCTCAACAATACGGAAAACCTCAAGCTGAAGGGCGGGTTCGTTGAAGGCGAGTTCCTGGATACGACAAGAATCGTTGAATTTGCGAGAATCCCACCCCGGGAGATACTGTACGGCCAACTCGTTGGTTCGGTTAACGTTCTTAGCAATTTTGTTGGTGTGTTAGAATCAATGATCAGAAATTTAATGTATACCCTTGAAGCAATCAAAGAAAAAGATAAGGAGGCAAAATGACGGCGAAAGCAAAAAAGGGTGTTGATGCCTTGGTTGAGGAAATTGGCAAATTATCAGTACTCGAACTCTCAGAACTAGTCAAGGCTTTGCAGGACAAATTTGGCGTAACTGCCGCCGCACCGGTACAGGTTGCTGCACAGCCGGCGGGTGACGCAGGTAAGGCTGCGGCCGAAGAAAAATCAGAGTTCACCATCAACATGACGTCATGTGGTGACAAAAAGATCCAGGTGTTAAAGGTCCTGCGTGAACTCACCGGACTCGGCCTAAAAGAGGCCAAGGATATGATCGATAACCTACCCAAAGCCGTAAAAGAGGGTGTGACGAAGGACGAGGCGCAGAACATGAAAAGCAAACTCGAGGAGGTTGGTGCTACTATCGAGTTGAAATAGCCCGCCACAGTGCTACTTACTGGCAATAACCATTACCTTTCACCTTTTTTTGTGGGGAAAGAATAAATTATGATGAATATTGTTGATTTCTCTAAACGAAAATCCAGTTTTATAATGCCCCATTTGCTCGAGGTTCAACACGAATCCTATAATCAGTTCATGACGAAGACGATCAAAGAGGTCTTCGCCAAGGAATTCCCTGTGTCCGATATTCACAACCGCTATCAACTACTATACAACTCACACCGCTTCGGTAGCGAAAAGTATTCGGCAAATGAGGCAATCGAGAAAGGGGCAACATATGGCTTGCCCTTGAAGGTAAGCTTCCGGTTAGTAAGCAAAGAGGAAGATGGTGAGTTGCACGATATTACCGAGCAGGAGATCTATCTCTGTGATCTACCGCGAATGACGGACCGTGGGACTTTTGTCATCAATGGTGTTGAACGGGTGGTGGTGAATCAGATCCATCGCTCACCGGGTGTCTATTTCAGTGAGGGTGAAAAAAGCTTCTCCGCTATGGTCATACCGTACCGGGGACAGTGGGTGGAATTCCTTGTCGACCACGCGAGCACGCTGCACGCGATCCTCGACCGCCGTAAGAAACTGGTCGGGACTATGTTCCTGCGTAGCCTCGGGTTCGAAACGAATGCTGAGATAATAAAACTCTTCTTCCCGGTAAAATCCATCGATCTAAAGCATGCCGAGAATTTCTTCACCGCTGAAGACATCGTGCAGGAAGACAATGTCGTGCTGCCGGCTGGAGAACTGCTGGACGCGCCGAACATCGAATTTCTCGCGCACAAGGAAGTCAAGAAGGTAACGATCATCGACTCGCACCATCCCGGTGTGACCATACTCACCAACACGCTCAAGAAAGACCGCACACACTCCAAAGAAGAAGCCGCTAAAAAGATATACGCGCTGCTGCGCTCCATGGCACCACCCACACTGGATATCGCGATCTCCTATATCAATAACATCCTCTTCGATATCAGCCACTTCGATCTGGGCGACGTCGGACGCTTCAAGATGAACATGAGATTGGGCATCACGGAAAGGGCTAGAAAACATGATTTCACCATTGATGATCTGCTAGAGATATTCCGCCGCCTCTTTCAACTCGCGGCCGGGGAATTCGAGCCGGATGACATCGATCATCTGGCCAACCGCCGCGTGCGCCGGGTCGGCGAATTGTTGGGCGAACAATTCAGACTATCGATAAAACAGCTCAAACAGAATATCAAGGAGCGAGCTTCCCTGATGGATGAATCAGGGCTCTCACCCCAGGACTTGATCAATCCCCGGTTGGTATCAAACATAATCAACAAATTCTTCACGACGTCCCAGCTATCGCAGTTTATGGAGCAGACCAATCCGCTATCAGAAATGACGCACAAGAGACGCATTTCATCTCTGGGCCTGGGCGGGTTGACCCGTCAAACCGCAGGCTTTGAAGTACGCGACGTGCACTATTCACACTACTCACGCATCTGCCCCATTGAAACGCCTGAAGGCCCGAACATCGGACTGATATCAAGTCTGGCAAGCTTCGCCAAGATCGACAAGTACGGCTTCATACTGGCCCCCTATTGGGTTGTGAAGAACGGGCGGGTGACCGACGAAGTCATGTACCTGCGTGCCGATGAGGAGGACAAATACACGATCGCTCAAGCCAACACACCGATCGACAACCGCCGCAGGATCATCACTGACCAGGTCCTATGCCGACGCCGGGACGATTTTCCAATACTTCCGCCGAGTGAAGTGCATCTCATGGACGTATCACCGGAACAGGTATTCAGTCCCACGACCTCGCTCATACCGTTTCTCGAGCACGACGACGCAGACCGCGCCTTGATGGGTTCAAACATGCAGCGCCAGGCAGTGCCTCTTATCGATCCCGATATTCCGCATGTCGGAACCGGTATGGAGGAACGCATCGCTAAGAATTCCGGGATACTGCTGCTCGCCGCAGAAGACGGCAAGGTCGAATACGTCGACGCCAGGAAGATCATTACGGAATCCAGCAAGAAGATAAAGAAACGCTATCAGCTCTCGAAATTCGTACGCTCAAACCAAAATACATGTATTCACCAACGACCCCTGGTCTCGGTCGGACAGAGAATCAAGAAAAATGATGTGCTGGCCGACGGCTACGCCACCAAAGACGGCGTTCTCGCCTTGGGCAAGAATGTCTTAGTCGCCTTCATGCCCTTTCTCGGGTATAATTTCGAGGACGCGGTTGTGGTCAGCGAACGGATGCTCAAAGACGACACGTTCACCTCTATTCACATCATTGAGAGTACGTGTGAGGTAAGGGAAACGAAACTCGGACCTGAAGAAGTAACCAGGGACATTCCCGGATTATCTGATTTTCTGCTTAAGGATCTGGATGAATTTGGCATCGTTCGTGTTGGCGCCGAGGTGGGCCCCGACGATATCATTGTGGGTAAGATCACGCCCAAGGGCGAAACCGAGTTGACTCCAGAGGAGCGATTGATGCGTGCCGTCTTTGCCGAGAAGGCAACGAACGTGCGCGATACTTCGCTGCGCATCGAACCGGGTGTCGAGGGCATAGTCATCGACCGCAAGGTTCTGACGCGCAAGACCACTGACCCCCTTGCCAAACAGGTAGAAGAAGACCGAAGAAACAAAATCCAAGACGAGTTCAGCGTACTGCAGAAAGAGATCATTGATTTACGTAACAGCCAGCTGAAGAATCTATTATCCGGAAAGACTGCTGCCTCATCCGTACGTAACGAAAAAGAGAAGATCATCCTGACCAAGGGCCGCACATTCGATGATTCATTTTTCGATGGCCTCAACGCGATAAGGGTTGCTCCTGATAGCAAGTTTGTGACGACCAATAAGATCAATGATGAGGCGATGAGGATTGCTGCGGAAAGCGAGGAGCGGCTACTGCAACTCATCCAGGACAAGAAGAATGAAGAAGACAAGCTGTTGAAGGGTGATGAACTACCGCACGGCGTTTTGAAGATCATCAAGGTCTTCATTGCGCAGAAGCGACGCATCGCGGTGGGAGACAAGATGGCCGGCCGTCACGGCAACAAAGGCGTGGTGGCCAAGATCATGCCCGAAGAGGACATGCCCTTTCTCCCGGATGGCACGCCAGTTGACATCGTACTCAACCCGCTCGGTGTACCATCCCGTATGAATGTCGGGCAGATTCTGGAAACCCATCTGGGTTGGGCAGCGGACAAACTGAAGTTCTATGCCATATCCCCTATTTTCAATGGCGCGACCATCGAAGAACTCAAAACCAAGCTAAATGAAGCAGAACTGCCCGAAGACGGGCAGATCGTTCTGAAGGATGGTAGAACCGGATTGCCATTTGAATCCAAGGTGACGATCGGATACATGTACATGATGAAACTGATTCACATGGTCGACGAGAAGATACACGCCCGGTCGACTGGTCCCTACTCGTTAATAACCCAGCAACCGCTCGGTGGCAAGGCTCAATTCGGAGGGCAGCGACTCGGTGAGATGGAGGTGTGGGCACTTGAGGCCTACGGCGCATCGTACACGCTGCAGGAGATGCTGACCGTCAAGTCGGATGACGTGGCGGGCAGGGCCGCGATGTACGAAGCACTGATACGAGGCAAGAATCCTCCAAGGCCAAGAGCTCCAGCCTCGTTCAATGTGTTGCTGAAAGAACTTCAAGGTCTGTGTTTCAACATAACCCTTGAGAAAAAGGAGGAAGCCGATGAGAAGTAAAACCTATGAGAGTCTTGACCTCCTTGATTATGACATAATAAAACTCTCCCTGGCATCGCCCGAAACAATAGTATCGTGGTCCCGTGGCGAGGTCACGCGTGCCGATACGATAAACTACCGTACCCAGCGTCCTGAGAAAGACGGTCTGTTTTGCGAACGTATTTTCGGACCGGTTAAGGACTTTGAATGCTCATGCGGCAAGTACAAGAAAGCCAAATACCGCGGTACGGTGTGCGAAAGATGCGGCGTTGAGGTAGCCACCTCATCAGTACGCCGGGACCGAATGGGTCATGTGGACCTGGCCGTGCCGGTCGCACATCTGTTCTACTACAAGATCTCACCCAGCAAGATCGGATTGCTCATGGACCTGTCGATCAACCAACTCGAGGCAATACTCAACTACGAGGCATATGTCGTCCTC
>JASFEK010000092.1:0-7261 GCA_050124875.1 Caldifarciminota bacterium
CGCGATAGAGGTTGTTGATGACATAAAGAACGGGGAATACGGACAGGCAATATTTGCTAACCTAACATGGTTCATCATTCTCCCTTCGATCATCCTGTATTTTACCCTGTTCAGTTCATCCCCCACCGCCAAGGCAGTCCTGGAAATTGTCCTCTGGGTTTGTTTGATGGCGATCATTGTGGCGTCGCACCCGGAGGGAAAACCGAACCCCATTGATCAGGTGATTTGGGCGATCATCATCTGGATCTTATGGTATTTCGGCACCAGTATTGCAGGAAACCTGCTTCAATTTGCATATGTAATTCAGCTACCAAAAACCATGATCTTCACGATCATTCCTCTACTTGGCATTGAGATCATTCGCTTTAAGCACATGAAAAAAGCGCTCGGCAAAGTCGCCTGGGGGCTGTACAATATCTACGGAATATCGAGTTACTTAGGCGTACTATTGTCTTATGTTCGTCTGATGGCACTGGGTATGGTCACCGGCGTCATTGCCATCGCGATAAACAAGATCGCCTGGATGATCACCGGAATTCCCGTGATCGGCATAGTACTCGTAATCATCATCCTCATCCCAGCCCATCTGTTCAACCTGGTCATCAATACGCTGGGTGGATTTATCCACACCATGCGTTTGCAGTACATTGAATTTTTCGGTAGATTCTACAGCGGCGGAAGCAAGCCGTTCAAACCTTTCCAGATGGAAACGGATTATGTCGACATTAAGTGATTACTTTTATTCAGGTATTTTGGTATTTAGGAATTTCAGGCATTTGGAACTGTTTAGGCATTTAGGTGTTTAGATTTTTTAGACATTTATCATTGTAGGAGGTACAATGGCAGAATCGTTTGGCTTAGCAATAGCGATTGCTGGTGGTGCACTAGCAGCAATACTCGGTGGGATAGGTTCAGCAATAGGCATTGGTTATGCCGCACAGGCGGCTAATGGTGTGTTGAGCGAAGATCCAGAGAAATTCGGCAGCTTGCTCATTCTCGTTGCTCTACCAGGAACCCAGGGTGTCTACGGCTTTATCGGTGCTTTCATGGTGTTACAGAAAATAGGTATATTCGGTGGCGAAATGGTAACTCTCTCGCTTCAACAAGGACTACAGGTCTTCTTCGCTGCTCTACCAGTTGCCGTTGCGGCGCTTGCCTCAGCAATCTGGCAAGGCAAGGTCTGCACCGCTGGCGTCGAAATGGTTGCCAAGAGACCGACCGAAGCCGCGAAAGCCATGATCTACGGTATCCTTGTCGAGTTTTACGCAGTCCTCGGTTTGATCGTCACAATCCTCGCCGTTGTGCAAATGCAACTGTGACATGTCATCGCAGCAAGTAACCGACAAAATCCTCGCGGACGCAAAAGAGGAAGCCAAAGAGATCTTCGCGAAGCACGAAGAGGAAGCAAAGCATATTGCCGACGAATACGCGAAACGCATCGCGCAAAAGAAAGCGCAGAACGAACGCAAGGTCGAAGAAACGGTGAATACCGAAATAATGAGATCGATCTCTCAAAAACGGCTCGAACTGAACAAGAAGATCACCGAACATAAACGCGAACGTATCAACACGGCAATCAAGAAAGCAATCGCCAAACTAGTCGAGCATAAAGACTATGTAGGTTTCTTGAAAATGTTGATCGAGAGCAGCGATGAGAAAGAAGGTAGCCTCGTACTCAGCAAGGCCGATGCCAAGCGCTACCGTAGTGATCTAGAGAAATACATACAGAACACCGGGTCAAACCTCAAGGTAACGGTCAGTGATGATCTGACCGGTGGAATCGTTATAACGAAAGAAAAGTCAAGCTATATCGGATCGCTCGACATCATCCTTGAATTACTGAGTGACGAATTAGCGATCGCTGTTTCGAAAATATTATACTAGAAAATGGAAGAAGCTGAAAAAAAGTGCGGGGCTTTAAGCCCTCTCAAGCCTTCTTCTGAGGAGGTCGTGTATGGCTGATAAGGGAATCAGAAACATCGGATTATTCGGGCACGCTGGGAGCGGTAAAACCACGATCGCCGACGGAATTCTTTTTCTTGCCGGCGCCAATACGAGATTCGGCAAAGTTAACGAAAAAACGTCCGTGTTCGACACAGAACCTGAAGAACAAGAAAAGCAGTGTAGTCTTAATCTATCCCTGGCATCGTTCAAATACCAAAATACGACAATAAACCTGGTCGATACGCCGGGCTACGCGGACTTCATCGGTGAAGCGCTCAGCGGGATCGAAGCAATCGACTGCGCTATCGTGGTAATTGATGCATTTGCCGGTATCGAAGTCGGGACGGAAAGACTGTTGGCCGAGATCACCAAGAAGAACATACCAGTTCTTTTCTTTGTGAACAAACTGGCCAAGGAAAATACAGATTTTCATAAAACATTTTCCTCATTGAGTGAAGTTTACAAAAAGAGCATCGTTGCTGTCACCATCCCGGTCGGCGAGACGAACGGCCTGAAAGGAGTGGTTGATATCCTGAAGAACAAGGCATATGACGCAAAGGATAAGGAAGACGCCGTGCCGGACGAAATGAAGAAGCAGGTGCAGAAATATCAAGAAAAACTCATCGAGGCAGCAGCCGACCTCGACGAGAAGATCATGAACAAATACGTCGAAGGTCAACCGGTTGATTTCAATGAATGCATTGAACCGGTCAGAGCGGGCATCATGACGGGACAAGTCGCTCTTTGTCTTGCTGGCGATGCATTACAGCTCATCGGCATCAGCAACCTGCTCCAGACGATAGTCGAATTTCTTCCCACTGCGGATATGCTGCCCGAGATCAAAGTAGGCGATCAGTCGATCAAGCGCACGGATGATTCACCGCTCGTCGGCTACGTGTTCAAGACCGTGGTCGAACCACATCTCGGGGAATTGTGCTATCTAAGGATATTCAGCGGCAAGGCAAAAAGCGGCGATGTTATCAAGAATACTACACGGTCCAGCGAGGAAAAGATCAATCAGATATTCATGATCAAGGGTAAGGACAAAACCGAACTGAATGAATTCAGCAGCGGCATGATCGTCGGATTGGTGAAGCTAAAAAACACCAATACCGGAGATACCCTGGCAAAGGGCGTGAGCACATCCTTGCCAGCGATAACCTTTCCCGCTCCCTCAATCTCGATGGCCATCGTACCCAAGGAAAAGGGCGACGAAGAGAAAATATCAACCGGTCTTGCCCGGCTGCACGATGAAGATCCAACTTTCGCCTTCGCCTTTGACCCGGAGATAAAGCAGCTAATCATATCGGGTATTGGTGAGCTACACCTCGACATCATCTTGTCACGCCTGAAGAGGAAGTACGGAGTAAGCGTCGACCTGATAAAGCCGCGCGTCAAATACCGGGAAACATTCACCGCTAAAACAGCGGCTCAGGGCAAGTACAAGAAGCAAACCGGCGGGCACGGTCAATACGGCGACTGCTGGCTACGTGTCGAGCCCCAGGAACGCGGGGTGGGTTTTGAGTTCGTCAATGCAATTGTGGGTGGTGCTATCCCTTCACGCTATATACCATCGGTCGAGAAGGGAGTGAAGGAAGCTCTGGAAAACGGCCTTCTTGCCGGCTACCCGATGACCGATATCAAAGTAACGGTCTATGATGGCTCTTACCATCCGGTTGACTCATCAGACATTGCGTTCAAGATCGCAGCCGTGATGTCGATGAAGGCGAATGCCGAAAAAGGCAAGGTAGTCCTCCTTGAACCCATTCACGAGGTGGAGGTTTTTGTACCTGAATCGTTCATGGGTGATGTCATCGGCGACCTTAATAGTCGCCGCGGTAAGATCATGGGGATGGAAGGTTCAGGCAAGATCCAGAAGATCAAAGCCCTTGTTCCTGAAGGAGAGATGTACAAGTATTCAACAAGCCTTCGTTCGATGACGCAGGGTCGCGGTTATTTCACCACCAAGTTTAGAAACTACGAAGAAGTACCGCGCGACACGAGCCAGAAGATAATCGATGAGGCGAAGAAGTCAAAAGAAGAATAAATGCGCCCCGTTCTGATCGACTTTGGCGGCATTGAGGTTCCAGCCTATGGCATCATGCTGGCTGCCTCTTTTCTTGCCGCGCTCTGGTATGTGAAGCGGAATGCTCCGCGCGCCGGAATTTCCTCAGTCATCGTCGAGAACCTCGCCTTCTACATCATGCTGGGTGTCATCATCGGCGGCCGGTTATTGTATGTAGCATTTCACTGGGCACAGTACGAAAACGATCTGCTGGGGATGTTCCGGATCTGGGAAGGTGGCATGATGTTCTTCGGCGGTTTTCTCGGCGGGTTCATACTCGGCGCGCTCTATATCCGGAAGCAAAGGATATCTATCCTTAAGATCGCTGATGCCGTGGCGCCTGCATTGGGGCTGGGTTTGTTCTTCACCCGTATCGGTTGTTTTCTGAATGGCTGCTGTTTTGGAAAACCATCAACGCTTCCCTGGGCTATGCATTTCCCTGATGAATGTGTGGCGGGCGCTTCTCCGGTCGGCAGCTTCGCTCTTCATCCAACCCAACTATATGAATCGGTATTCGGCCTTGCCTTGTTCTTCTTTCTGAATAACCGGCTCAAAAAACCCAGCCGCCTGGGCTCAGTATTTGCCCAGTTCTTGATCTTTTACGGCGGCTTTCGCTTTGGCATTGATTTCATCAGATACTATGAAAACAGCGCCAATTTCTGGATAAACCAGATCATTGCCATCGGTCTCATTGTTGTGGGTGCCTTCATACTATTCAGACCCACCCGACAACAAGCTTGAATCTATTCCAGGAAATCCTTACCTCCGGGCTGGACTTCATACTGCCCCGAATGTGTTTACTCTGTAACCGGGAAATAGACCGCGGCATGGTCTGTAGCAATTGCCTGGATTATCTACCCATCGTAACAGCACCTACTTGCCGGTTTTGTGGCCGCCCGACGAATAATGGCAACATTTGTAAGATCTGTGGAAGAGCCCACATGCTTGACCACGGTAGAGCCTGGATGCTTTTTGTGCCTCCTTCAGACAAATTAATACACCATTTCAAATACCGCAGAAAAACGCGGCTTGCCCGCCTGCTCGCCCGGGCCATGGCCAGCTTGGTGCTCAGTGATCACATCCTCGCCACGGCTGACACCATTATACCGGTACCTCTTCATTGGTGGAAACGCCTGCGCCGGGGATACGATCAAGCATTCCTGCTCGCCCGTATCATGGCTCAAGAAACGGGGATAGTCCAACATCGTACACTAGCAAGGATCAGGAATACACGGACGCAAACACGGCTTTCCGAAAACCAGCGGCAGCATAACGTCAGAAATGCTTTCACCTCACGGAGCATGGACGTTGAAGATAAGAAAGTAATTCTTGTCGATGACGTGCTGACGACCGGCGCAACCATGAATGAATGCGCCCGGGTGCTCAAGGAAAACGGTGCCCGGGAAGTCTACTCATGCGTCGCCGCGATCACCCCGGATAAGAAGTAGGCAACCGGAAGAACTTGGAATACTCAAGAGAAATCGCACTAGTATCTCGTGTATCGTATTCGTGGAAGAAACTACGCTGTAGGGTTTCAACATGTACCACGGCAGCCATCCCAGCTCCTTTCCCGTCATCGTCCGGGCCAGTTCCACCCCTGTCATCATCCGGCCTTTCTCTTCTGAGTCATCGCCTGGTTTAACCCGAGAATGACAAGAAGGAAGTAGAACTTGAGCTTGTCGTTGACACGGGTGTGAATATCGAATAGTATTCAATCCGGAGCGAATCATGCTTGTTAACCTTAATTCCATTTTACCCGAGGCACGCAAGAAAGGCTACGCAGTGGGTGCTTTCAATACTTCGAATCTTGAGATCACGCAGGCGATCATTACTGCCGCGGAGAGGTCGAAAGCGCCTGTCATAGTCGCAACTAGCGAGAAGGCCATAAAATACGCCGGCATCGAAAACATCTCAACGATGATCATTGGTATGGCAAAGCGTACCTGCGTTCCTGTTGCCCTGCACCTCGACCACGGCAAATCATATGAGCTGTGCAGAGAGTGTATCAAGCACGGCTACACGTCGGTGATGATCGATGCTTCGCATATGTCATTTGCCGACAATCTGAAAACAACCAGGAGAGTCGTACGCTACGCCCACAAATCAAGGGTCACGGTTGAGGCCGAGATCGGAAGACTTGCCGGCATCGAGGACGATCTCAAGGTCAGGAAATCCGAGGCGATATACACGGATCCGGAGCAAGCCCGATGCTTTGCCGAAGCATCCGGGTGCGACGCACTCGCCATTGCCATCGGTACCTCGCATGGCGCTTACAAGTTCAAGGGAACACCACGGCTCCGTATTGATATCCTGGCCGAAATCGCTCAAATGGTCCATATCCCTCTTGTGCTCCACGGCGCATCCGGGGTCAAACGTAAGTGGATCAACCGCGTGAACAGATACGGCGGAGCGCTGAAGCGCGCCCGCGGGGTGCCGGATCGACTCATCCGCGACGCGGTAAGCAACGGAATCGCCAAGATCAACACGGATACTGATTTGCGCATCGGTTTCACCGCCGGCATAAGAGAGTTTCTGATCAAGAACCCCCAGGTCTTCGACCCGCGCAAGATAGCCGCATCCGCACGTGACCTCGTTACTGAAATCGTTGCCGAGCGCATCAACGTATTTGGATCAACGGGCAGAGCGTGATATTGCGGTTTACTAGACCGGTTATCCTTTTGTTTGGCATCCTGCTCCTCATGACGGATTGCGGACCGCCACCTAAGGAGTATACCTATAGCAATTTTCTCTTTGGTGCACAATGCAACATTAAATTCTACTATATTAGCGAAGAAAGGGCCAGGGAGATCATTGATGTAATTGACCTGGAACTCACCCGGCTTGACTCTCTACTCAACTACTTCTCTGAAACCAGCCTGGTCAGCGAATTGAATCGGGAAAAACAGGTACAGGCTCCGGGTGACATTATTCATCTGTTCGGAGTATCGGACTCCGTATCACGCTTGACCGGCGGGCTATTTGATATCACCGTAGCTCCGTTGCTCGAAACCTGGGGATTTTACCGCAAGGAAAAGACACTGCCCAAGCAGAGCACGGTTGAGCATGCCATGCAACTAGTCGACCATCACAGATTGCGCATCACGAACGATTCGATTGTCATGGACTCGGGCATGAAAGTTGACCTCGGCGGCATCGCCCAGGGTTTTGCGGTTGACCGGGCTGCACTGATACTAAGACAGCGCCACGTGAAGTCGGCAATCATTGATATTGGTGGTGAGGTCCTGGCCATTG
>JASFEK010000093.1:0-7254 GCA_050124875.1 Caldifarciminota bacterium
ATTTCTGGTTCGGATTTGTGCTCATGACCGCGCTCGACGCGATCGCCGGCTACGTCCACCTAGCAGGTCTGATCAACAAGATATCCATGTGGTCGGTCGAACTTGTACTGCTGCCTTTTGCGATCATCAGCATCTTGATCATTAAATGGGGACGTAAGCGATGGCTGAATAATGGTAACAAACAGCGGTCTGTTTAGGGTGTGAAGGTAACGTTGAATTGATGCGCCAGAGAAAAATATCCATATACGGCTGAATAGCCGATCCGATAATTATCCAGCACGAGCATCAGGCCACCGGTCAAGCCGATGCATTCGGAAAGGGTACCCGTGGCGCCGTTGAGCCCCTGTACATAACGGGTTCCCAACAAGAGGGTCAGATCCTGATAAGAATATGCAAGACCCGTATTGAGCTCTGCTTTGGGATACTTTACCTCGGCAACCAGGTCTATCTCTTCTATTAAACCAAATTTCAAACCCAATGCCGCATAATATGGGATTTCAGAATTTTTGCTGAATTCCTTACCTAAATTATCAACTTTTATGCCCAGGGTCATAGCCTTGTATTGCATGAGGTAGCTAATGCAACCCACAAGACCGTACTGTGTCTGATCACCGATCCGTTCGGCGAATCCCTTGATCACGACTCCCAGGGGTCCCAATTTCTTACCTATTCCCATGCATATATTATAGGGCGTGAATGTGCTCGTTGGTACACCAACACTGTCATAGCCCTGAATACTACCGTAGTTCATGTAGGAAAGGCCGAGCGAGTAGTCTTCATAGGTCATGCCCAAGGTAAGGTAGTTAGTGGAATACAACCACCGCGATAGCGTAAAGTTGATGACCTTCTTCTCAGTATACGCCGGATTGTGAAAGACCGATAGACCTTCGCTGATCACGACCGATGAACCACCCAAGCCCTGGGACATGATACCCGGCGACAACCTGAGAAAGTAGCTTGATTCCAGGGTCAGGAGGAAAAGAAATATGATCATTTTACGACCGCTACCCTCGTTTCGTACCGGAAGTCGGTATATTGTGTATGGATCAACAGGGTGAGAAAGTACACGCCGATGGGTAGATGCGGGCATTCGATACGGTGTCCATTGGCGTCTGAAGTCTGCTCGTCGTAAACGCGCTGACCCAGAATATTGGTCAGTATGATCCGTGCCTCAACAAAAGCATCATGCTGCGGAAACGTGACCTGCGCCCAGTCCTGCATGGGGTTGGGCCATACTCTCACTACAGGCTGCTGCATGGACGGTGTTGTGTCGATGCTTAGCTCCACAAACACCGGGAGGTGATCCGATGCCCAGTATAGGGCATCGGCAATGTAGGCGGGTACTGACCCATTGCTGCCGTAATTGATCGACAGGTTGAAATGCGCACCGTCATTACCGCAGACCGTATAGCTATTGCCGTTCAGCAAGAGGCCCACGCTGTCGAGCAGGCTTTGCGAGCATAGGATCATGTCGAAACGGTCATCCAAACCGCCGCCGGCACCGCCGTCGGGCAGTTGTTCTACCCTGGTTGATTGTGAATGAACGCTTGCATAGCTGCTGTTCTCATGCCAGTTGCCACTCATGTTCAGAGGATCAAAGAGCCGGCCTTGATTATTATCCAGGCTGTCGGTCATCATCTGGAAAGCAGGTTCATCACTATAGTAGATATTGAAATCACCCGCGACAACAAAATCAGTGCCCGGTACGAGTGCGCCCAGATAGTTGCGTAATGTTGTTGCTTCCTGTAATCGGATTGCCTCGTTGACCGCACCGCCCGAGGCCTTCATGTGTACCGAAAGCAAATGCAGTTCGTATCCACCGTCTTCCAAGAACAGACGGTATTCAGCAATATCGCGATTCGTGGTCGCAATGTAATCGGCGCTGAGAAAAGATACTTTGTCTTGCCGGTAAAAGAGAGCGTTGTCCGTACCCGGGCCGTCGTGGAAGGGAGCGCTGGCAAAAGTGTTTCGTAGAGGCAGCATGACCGAATCGAGGAAAAGGTCCACGCCGTACTGGCTCTGCATTTCCTGCACCACTAGTATATCAGGGTCAATGTAACTGAGTACTGTCCTGAAGTCATCCAAGCGCTGGGCACCTATTGATTCAGGGAAATTGAGTATGTTATAGGTCGCGATGCGTGCGGTTGAGCTTGAACCAAGCTGCGCGATGAATACTGTAGCAAGCAGTGCATTTCTCAGTGATGTGCACAACATGATCACTCCATATCCGCAAATATCACATAGATGTCGGGACGTTAGCGCAAACTGCTACTTGCGGGCAACATCAATGATCCTGCCCTCGATCGTTTTTTCTATTGGTGAGTGTTTCTTCACATATTCGGCAATTATGTTTCGCAAGTAATGAAAAGAGTCTTGTACGTTCCTCCCCTCCTTGAAAATCGCGTACTCACCACCGCCCGCCGCCAGAAAGCTATTCGTGACAAGCATGTAGTACTTCTTAAGATCGAGCGGCGTGCCGTCGTGCAAGGTTACTTCCAAAACCCGCTCGCCAATTGGCTTTTTGGTGCTGTATGTGAGTCTCAACCCGGAGAGCTGGAATATCGCGTGATGACCGTTGACCCCGATTTCCAGGGCTTCGACGAGCTGCGCGCCGGTCATTTCCATGGTGACCGCGGTATTGGAAAGAGCGTCGATATCATAGCAGTCGCGGTAAGTAACCTCACCTTCAGGCATGTTCGCCCTTATCCCACCCGAATTATGGATCGCCACATCGACGTTGAAGAACTCGCGCATCGCGTCGGTGATCAAATTGCCAATGGTCGATTCTTCGAATCCGGTCCGGACCATTTCCTCTTTGGAATAACCGATCACCTCGTTAAACCCCTTCTGGGTGATATTTTCCCACTTCTCGATGATCGTGAGCATCCCGGTATCATTCTCGATCTCCTCACTGAGTAGGTCGATGAGTTGACCCTGGTATCCGGCGATCTTCTTGGTCTCCTTGTCGATCCACAGATCGAGGAAACCGATGCTGCTCAGATGGCCATAAGCTTGACAGATGATCGTATGATTCAATGAATCTTCGTACGGTGTTTCCAGCGCCGTGGCACTGTGTGAGCCGAATATTACATCGATGCCAGGTACCGCACTTGCTACCCGCTTATCATGACGCAGTCCGGTTCCGGTGATGGCGAAGATCAGATCGACGCCCTTGGTCTTCAGCGTATCGACGTACCGCGCGGCAGTTTCGATCTCGGGCAGCACGTCATGGTTCTCGAATCGCTCGGGCGTGGTCATCCCCGACATGTATTCGGTTAAGAGGCTGAAAATACCGATCCGCATCCCTTGTTGATCAACGATAGTGTAGGGTTCGAGGTAATCAACGACCCCTCGAGTGTCTTTGTATACAATATTCGTACCCAGGAACGTCGCGTCCACACTGTTCACAAAATCGGTGAAGGTTTCGACGCCTTGATCATAGTCATGATTACCCGGTGCCATAGCATCGTAACCGCAATAGTTGAAATATTCGGCCACGGCTTTTCCTTGCGAGAATTCACCGATCGGTGAACCAACGAACATATCACCGCTGTCAAAAAGCAGGAAACCATAACCCAGCCGGTCGGCCTCTGCGCGCTTTTCACTTATCAACGTAGCAGCTGCCGCCGCGTTTCCGATCGGTGGCGGAAAATACGGATTCATCCACCATGCGGTACTGGGCGATAGAGCACCTTCAATGTCGTTGGTGTGTAGAATGTAGATGTGATCATACTGGGTAGTCTGGGTTAGAAAGACAATTATGATTATACTAAGCAATGTCTCTTAGAATGAAATACCCGTGGTTACCAGGAAATTATGTGTGGTCTCGTCAAATTTATAATTTGTACCGACATCGAATGTCTGGAAGTCTGAATTCAAATAGTCCCGCTTACCATAACCATATCCGATATCGAGAAAATACCTGCCCATGGTTGCGCCAACTCCGACCGTGAGGTTCGTGGTCCAGATGGCGCGCTCCTTATAATCCGGGAAGATGCAGAACCCGTAGCGCAGCGCGTAGCGACCCATGATCATGTGTTCAACACCAACCTTGTATATCACTATGTATTCGTCCCACATCTCCAGTTCAACCTGGCCGATGAATTTGGTTGGTATCCGGCCTGGCGGTTGATACATGATGGCCAGCGCGTGCGCATCCGGATACGAAAACCCCGCGTAAGTGAGATCATAGGCAGCACGATAGGTATAGCCAATGCGAAGATTCAGGCTGGGCGCGATGGCACATCCGACCTTCAATCCGCTGCCATCGAACTCCGCTTCCTCCACGTCAACGGTATCTTCCATTCCGGGTATGATGACGCGGTTTTCTCCTGACCATGTGCCACGTATTATGCTGTATGCTGCGCCAATGCTTATGTACTTGTACTGGAAACCGAGTAGGGGTGTGAACGAGTGTGCATAGCCCGTATACTCTCTTTCGTCGATGCGTACCAGCTGGTAGAAGTCGTCACGCTGCTCATAGCGGTAGTAATAATTGTAGTCCCACACCGGCGCATATTGAAACCCGAAGCGGAGCATTCTGAAGGGAACGACCACGGTACTCGGACCAGCACTCACCCCGGTGGATGTGTTGTTCGTTACCGTCCTTATGCCAATATTGTTGCCGAATGAATCATAGACCCGTAGACCACGCCGTTCATTCTGCACCGTAATCCAACCCGACACGTACATGCGGCGACTATTGATCAAGCCCATCGTGGCCGGGTTGTTGGGATGCTCCAGAACCATGGCTACTCCGCCCAGCCCCAGGGAACGCGCGTCATGATAAAAGAGACGGTCACCCTGGCTCGAAATACCAGGCAAGGTCAGGTTGATGATGAGTAGTATGAGCATAGTCAGGGAATCAGCACCGCCGCAGCGATAACGGTGGTCCACATACCATACTTATCACCAATGGCGGTCTGAGTAATATTCTTTGTCTTGACGATCTCGCTCGATATCTTCCAGAGCTCCTTGCGCTCGTCGTAACTGGTGTCAGGATCAAAGGGAACGCCCAGCGTCGTGGCCAGCATCTGCGCCGCAAGATCTTCAGCCTTGTCTCCGGAACGGATCTCGGTTTCGCCGTATGAGTGATACTCAGATAGATAACCGTACCGGTCGCGCTCGCTCGGTATGGCTACGCCGATCGAGGCTGCGATGAGGCGGTGTGGCTCGTTCGTGCTCGATTCAGCCATGACCGCGTAGATGATCTCCCCTGGCGACAAGTTTTGTAAACCCTTTGTACGTGACATGATCTTTGCTCCGGGTGGCAAGATACTCGAAACGCGCACGATATTGAATGGCGCGATACCGGCGTCCCTTAACGCCGCCTCAAAGCTCGTCAGTTTTTCTTTATGCTTACCTACTCCCTTGGTCAGGAAAAGTTTTTGTGGTATCATATTTTTTTCATGGAGCAGACCAGAGTTGAACTGGCGACCTTCTCGCTGCGAACGAGACGCTCTCCCAACTGAGCTACTGCCCCTCATCAATGTGCGTGATTATAGCAAAATTGAATATCATGTCAATGCGCATATCACTACTCACCGGGTCGCGGTCTCCTCTCCTATCACCCTGAGGATCTCGGTTACCGTTGCGTCGAGGTTCTTGTTCTCGATGACGTGCCGGTAGTCGCTCTCGTAACGCAACTCATCGAGTGCCTTGGACAGGCGGTTCCTGATCACCTCATCGTGGTCCGTGTCTCTCTTCTTTAACCGGCGTTCTAACTCGGCAATGTCCGGTGGTATTATGAAGAAGTAGATACCGTCCGGATATGCCTTCATGAGGTTCTTAGCACCCTGCACATCGACATCCATCACTACGTGCAGTCCCTTGTCCAGTGTCTGCTCCAAAGGTTTCTTCGGCGTCCCGTAGTAGTTGCCGTATACCTCGGCGTACTCGACGAATCGACCTTCCTTGATCCACTCACGGAATTCTTTTCTTGTGAGGAAGATGTACTCACGGCCGTCTTTTTCCACCTTTCTCTTGGGACGGGAAGTTGCCGAGATGGAATACCGTAAATCCGAACGCGCCTTCATCAACCGTTCGCATATCGTCGTCTTTCCGACACCGGATGGACCTGAGAGTACGATGATCTTACCCTTATTCAATGTTCTGCACCTGTTCCCTGATCTTCTCTACCTCTTCCTTGATGTCGACCACGGCCTTGCTTATGTGCAGATAGTTCGCCTTAACACTGAGCGTATTCGCCTCGCGCTGCATTTCCTGCAGTAAGAAATTCAACCTTCGGCCTGGATGATCATCATTGACGATCGCGTCCTTGAACAGCGCGAGATGACTCGACAACCGCTTGCATTCCTCAGTGACGTCGGTACGTTCTGCGGTATAGAGTAATTCCTGGTATAATCGTTCTTCACTGATCTCTTTTTGTGCGCCCTTGACCAGGGAAAGCAGATGTTTCTTGTAGTATGCATTCCGCTCGGGAATGATGCGCTCGATCCTGCGTAGATGGCCATCGATCTTCCTGACCGATCGTTTTATCTCCCGCACGGTGTTGGCACCCTCTTTTGCCTTCATCTTCACAAGATTAGCTACTGCCTTCTTGAGGATAGGACGGAAGGCTTTGAATATGTCTCTTGATGCTACCTGTGCTTGGCTAAACTTGATCAAACCTGGGATCGCCAGAAGCGTATTAATGTCGATCGCTCCGCCGATGTGATAGTTGTCACGCAATTCGTCGGCTAGTTTTAGATACGATTCAAGCAAGGCCTTGTCGACCTCGATTTTCGCCGGCATGATCTCACGATCTTGCTGAATGACGACAACGATGTGACCCCGCGTGAGCTTGGACTGAACCTCGTGCCGGATTTCGCTCTCAAAAGGCTGCAGGCAATTAGGGATTTTCACCGATACATCCAGGAAGCGGTGGTTGTAGGACCTTATTTCTACATCAAACTTAATCAACGGTTTTTTCAGATCGCCACTCGCCCGGCCGATCCCAGTCATGCTGTATGCCATTTATTCCTCCATGATGATTGTTACGGGGCCGTCATTATCCAAGGAAACGAGCATGCGCGCACCAAATACTCCACCCCTCGCCTCGATACCACAGTCGTTTATTGCCCTGATGAAGAGTTCGTAGAGCTCGTTTGATCTTTCTGGTTCTTCAGCATCCGTGAATGACGGCCGACGGCCGCGTACCGTATCGGCAAGGAGAGTGAACTGAGATACCACGAGTGCAGCGCCATCCGTATCCTTGAGCGAAAGATTGAACTTGCCGCCGGAATCCTCGAATAT
>JASFEK010000094.1:0-7246 GCA_050124875.1 Caldifarciminota bacterium
CGCCCAGCGCATTTCAGGTGAAATCATCTCGGCTGACTCTAGACAGATTTTCAAATACCTTGATATCGGCACGGCCAAGCCAAGTGTAGCGCAGCGGCAAGCGGTCCAGTTCCACCTCATTGATTTCGTTGAACCGGATGAGGAATATTCATGCGGGCAATTTGCGCGCGATGCCGCCGAAAAGATCAGGGATATGAAACAAGAACGCCGGGTCCCAATCGTCTGCGGCGGCACGGGACTGTATATCAAAGCACTGTTCCACCCGCTTCATGACCTTCCGCGTTCGGATAAAGACACCAAACATCGGTTGCGTGCAATGCTGGATAAGCATGGTCTTGGGTACATGTATGAGAAATTGCTGCGGGTCGATCCGGGGTGGGCAAAGAAGGTCAAGCCCCAGGATAAACAGCGCATACTGCGGGGACTTGAGGTCCACGAGATCACGGGAAAGCCCATGACCGACTGGGTCCGCAAACAACGTAAGAGTGCTGAATTCCATCCTTATTATATAGGATTGAACCTGCCCCGCACGCAGCTTTATGCGAGGATAGATCAACGCTTCGATACCATGATCGATCAGGGCCTGATCGCCGAGGTGAATGATCTCCTTGCACGCGGCTTCAATCCGGGATCAAGCGCCCTTCGGACCATCGGTTATAAGGAGATCATCAAGCACCTGCAGGGTGACCTGACCCTTGATGCGGCAATAGCCAAGGCGAAGCAAAGAACCCGCAACTATGCCAAACGCCAGATGACTTGGTTCAGTAAGATTCAGGGAATGAGATGGTTCAACCCGGAAGAACCGATACCCATCGGCTCTCTGGTCTGCCAGTCGTAATGAATTCCTGAAGTATTCATTCTATACTCTCGAGCCGTTCCAGGACTATTTTCCCTACCAGCGCTATCTCTTCTTCGATCGTCAGGTTTGTAGTATCAACAACGATCGCATCGTCGGCTCTTTTCAAGGGAGAATGTGAACGATGTGAATCATACTCGTCACGGAACTCAAGGTTTTCAACCACCTGGTCCAGGTCCGCCTGGATCTTCTTCTCTGCCAGTTCCTTGAGTCTCCTCTTCGCCCGCGTCTCAAGATCGGCTTGCATGAATACCTTGACTTGTGCATCCGGGAATACAACCGTACCGATATCACGACCTTCACAGACCACGTTTTTGCTTTCGGCAACCTCTCTTTGTTTGGCCACCATATACTCACGCACCTCGGGTATCGCTGAGACTTGAGACACGAAATCGCTTACCTCGGTACTCCTGATAGCCATGGTCACGTCTTCTTTGTCCAGATATACCCTGGTTTCAGAATCTTCCTGACCGAGGTGAATGGCTGTTTCACCGAGTAGCTTCTTCACCAGCTCGAGGTCGATCTCGTCCTGCTGCGAAGCGGCACGCAGATACTTGAGCGTGAACGCACGGTACATTGCCCCAGTGTCCAGGTAGAAGAATTGAAGTTTACGGGCAACACCCTTCGCCGTTGTGCTCTTGCCTGATCCTGCGCCGCCGTCAATCGCTACGACGAACTTGCTCATGGAAGTCCTGAATCGATCTTTCATATTTTGGTGACATCTTCACGTTTCTTCGTTTCATGACCAGTCGCGCAGTATCGATCGCCTCGGCAAGCCTGTAATCAACATCCTTTCCTACACCCATCCACGTGAAGTCAGGCACAAACCTGGGCATCATTCCCCCGCGGGCGAAATTGACAAAACTTCCGATCACGGCGCCGGTCGGTATCAATGTACCAATTCCAAGTTTGGTGTGATCGCCGATAAAACAGCCCAGTTTGACCAACCCGGTGTCGAATTCCCTGTTCCCTACGTGAATCCTCACCGGTCCGTAATTGTTCTTCAGATCAGAATTGGTACTGAGCGCCCCGAGATTCACCCACGCGCCGACAACCGAGTGCCCGATGAACCCTTCATGATACTTGTTCGAATATCCCTGGAAAATACAGGATTCAACTTCACCCCCGATGCGACAATGCGGACCAATCGTCGACTTGGTAACCTTAGCCCGATCCATGATCGAACCCGGACCGATATACGAAGGCCCGACGACCGTTGTGAACGGCCGGATGACAGCACCCCGGTCAATGTAGACTGGCCCGTCAGTAACATCCAGGAAAACCTGCTTATGAACGCGCGCGTCCTTGGCAATGAACAGGTCTTTGCGCTTGCCTTGAATGTACGCCGTTTTGGATACGCTGCCTCTTTTGCGCAGTCGCTTGAAATGCAGGTCTATCAACCTTTCGTTGCATGCCACGATATCCCATAATCGGTCAACCACTATACCCTTAACCAGTTTTCTTCCCTTGATCGAAACCAATGCTTGAGCTACCTGTGCAGCAGAACCGGGAAAAGGTGCATCATGTTTCACAAAACCCACTTCTTCATTGCCGGCCTTGAGTATGCAGTCTGAATCCGGCACCTTAAAACCCTCGGTCAATAACAGGCGGCTTGATAGGTAAACAGTGGGTCCTTTGGATCTTACCCGCGCAAACCCAAATCGAGGACGGGCAATGAAATCGATCTCTTTGGTCTTGAGGAAAACCCTTGTATGATCGATGATCGTCCTCATGCCAACAACGATACTGAAACGAGGAACAAGATTATCTAGCGGATATAGGTCCTGGTCTTTGTCTTCGTAGAATACCAGTCTCATAGGGTGAGTAAAATCGCCGCCAAGACGGCAAAAATAATGCCCAAAACCCGGGGCAGAGTAACTGCCTCCTTGAGTACGATAAAGCCGAACAAGACAGGCAGTATTACATACATGTTGGTCAGGGGCAAAACCACTGAGGATGGGCCCATGCTGAGTGCTTTGTAGAAAGCGATTATCGCGATCAGGGAAATCAAGCCTATCGGGAGTGTGTATATCACGTATCTATTGATCATCAACGATCTACGGAATACGATGAAGAATGTCAGGAAGGCTATCGACCAGAAGGAAATCCAGAACGTTATGCTTAAAGTATTGAAATACCGAGTCAATAATTTACTGCCGATTGCCCAGACTCCCCAACCTACCAGGGCAATGAATGCATATTTCACATAATCCACAACGCATTATAGCGAATCCGCCCAAAAAAGTCAAGATTCAAGGAGAATACATAAGATCATCAATGATTCCATAAAACTATCTATGCAGCCTGTCTTGCCGCCTCACATCATTGACAAAGAACATCTCTGTAATCTGTCTTCTATCGCTGTAATCATTCCTAAAAAGACTCGATTTCTATTGACAAAATCTAAAATAAACCTATAATTGCTGTATGATAAAAGTGAAGCTTAACGGTGAAACCATCGAAATCGAACCGGGAAAGCAGGTAAGCGACCTGATCCAGGATCCGAAATGCCTCGCGGCGCGCGTCAACGGTGAACTCCGTGACCTAAGCGCTGAAATCACGGAAGATAGTGAAATTGAGCCGATTGACTTCTCCAGCGAAGCAGGTAAGCAGATCTACTGGCACTCCTCATCCCATGTAATGGCCATGGCGGTCAAAGCGCTGTTTCCTGAAACAAAGCTGGCCATAGGTCCGGCCATTAATCAGGGTTTCTACTACGATTTCGACAGCAAGAAACCCTTTTCTCAGGACGACCTGGCTAAGATCGAAAGAAAGATGCAGAAGATCATCGCCCAGGACATGCCTTTTGAGCGGATCGTCATGAAGAAAAACGCCGCCCTTGAGCAGTTCGAAAAGGGCAATGAGGTTTACAAGGTACAACTCATCAAAGAACTCGATTCGGATGAGATCAGTCTGTACCGTAACGGAGATTTTATGGACCTTTGTCGCGGTCCACATGTACCACGCACCGGGATCATCGGCGCATTCAAACTACTGAGCCTGGCAGGAGCATATTGGCGGGGTGATGTCAAAGAGCCGATGTTGTCACGAATCTATGGAATCTCATTTCCTGAGCCAGATGAGTTAAACGATTACCTGAAGAAGATCGAAGAAGCCAAGAAGCGTGATCATCGCAAACTCGGTACTGAATTGGAGCTGTTCTCGATCTTCGAAGAAGCCGGTGCCGGGCTCGTTTACTGGCATCCGAAAGGCGCAACTCTGAGAAGACTCATTGAAGACTACTGGCTGAAAGAACATCTTGCCGCCGGTTATTTGATCAACACAACACCACATATTGCACGCGGCAACCTTTGGCACCAGTCCGGACACTATGATTTCTATCGCGAGAACATGTACTTGTTACCGGTCGAGAACGAGGAATACGTACTCAAACCGATGAACTGCCCAGGCCACATTCTGATCTACAAATCCAAGGTACGTAGTTACCGGGAATTACCCCTGAAGTATGCAGAACTCGGCACCGTATACCGGAACGAGCTTTCCGGCACACTACACGGATTATTGCGGGTCAGAGGACTGACCATTGATGATGCGCACATTTTTTGCCAGCCTGAACAGATCGAAGATGAACTGATCAAGGTGCTCGAGCTTGCCATGAAGTTCTTGAAGAAGTTCGGCTTCGAAGAATTGCGGATCGAACTTTCAGTACGCGATCCCAAGGATACGGAAAAATACATGGGCAGTAATGCTGATTGGGAAAGAGCAGAGAAGGGATTGATCGCGGCGCTGGAGAAGGTCGGACTGGATTACACAAGGATGGAAGGAGAAGCTGTTTTCTACGGGCCGAAGATCGATATCAAACTGATCGATGCACTGGGCCGGCCCTGGCAAGCAACAACAATTCAATTTGATTTCAATCTACCCGGACGGTTCGATATTGAGTATATGGACCGGGATGGTAAGCATAAGCAAGTCGTCGTGATCCACCGGGCCATATACGGCTCACTTGAAAGATTCATCGGCTGCCTTATTGAACACTATGCCGGATCATTTCCCTTATGGCTGGCGCCTACCCAGGTCGTCGTCATGCCCATAACGGATAAGGAAAACCGTTATGCTGAACAAGTCTTAAAAAAATGTAAGAAACAAGGGCTTCGGGTGGAATTGAACAACAAGTCGGAGAAGATAAATTACCGGATTCGAGAAGTAGAGGTTCAGAAAATTCCATACATGCTTATTCTGGGACAGAGAGAAGTTGTCGACAAAGCGGTTTCAGTAAGAAAACATGGTGAAGGTAACTTGGGTCAGATGAAGCTGAAGGATTTTTTCAATCGATTAGCCAAGGAACAAGGAGGTGACAATTAAGAATTTGCCCAAGGTGAACCGGCAAATCACTTCACAACGTGTGAAGATCGTTAATGAAGATGGATCCATGCTCGGTGAGTTTCATATCCGCGAGGCCATGCGCATGGCCCGCAATAAAGAGCTTGATCTAGTCGAAGTCGCGCCAAAGGCCAGGCCCCCGGTCTGTCGGTTGATGGATTTTGGCCGTTATCTCTATGAGAAGAAACGTCAGGAACGTGAATCGCGCAAGCATCAGCATCGTACCACAGCACGTGGCATGAGATTCTCACTGAAAATAAGTGAACACGATTACCAGGTCAAACTGAACAAGGTTAAGGAGTTCCTTGTCGATGGAGATAGGGTGAAAATATCGCTACGCCTGCGCGGACGCGAAGTAGTACATTCAGATATGGCCTTGAAAATGTTCGAACGAATGCAAGTTGACCTAGAAGGCCTGGGCAAGATGGAAGGTAAGCCCAAAGTAGAACATCACATCTACCAGGTCACGTTTGTGCCGGAGAAAAAGAGGAGATGACCCCATGGCAAAACAGAAGACCAAACGAGGTGCTGCAAAACGGCTGAAAGTTAAGAAAAGTGGCGTTATTACGCGCAGTAGGGCTGGCAAAGGCCACCTCTTATCCTCGAAGTCGAGGAAAAGGAAGCGCAGACTTCGCAAGCGTACAAAGGTTGCTAAGTCTGACCTGAAGAGAACTAAGCAACTTACATAGTCGGATTTCTGGTCATCGCAGAAATCAGCTTATTCCGCCGCGTGCGGAATTTGGTTATTATACGGATCGTCCGGATGGCCGTCTAGAAACCGTTATTATTACGGTTTTTGCAGTAATATTGACAGAATTTTCAAAATGATTATAATTTAAGAAGAAAGGAGTTCAAGCATGCCAAGAACGAAAAATGCACCGCAGACGCGAAAACGGCGCAAGAAATGGCTGAAACAGGCAAAAGGCTACTGGGGCGCCAAGCATAAGCTTTATAAGACTGCACGTATTGCCGTGATGAAGGCCTGGCTTTCAGCATATCGTGAGCGTAAGAGGAAAAAGCGTGTATTTCGCGCCTTGTGGATAACGCGGATAAATGCTGCTTTGCGCAGCAAAGGAATGAAATATTCACAATTTATCCACAATTTGAAGAAGAATGGTATTGAATTAGACCGCAAGACCCTGGCTAGCATCGCTTATGAGTATCCTGAGCAATTCGATGCCCTGATCGAGATTTGCAGGACCAAGGCGCCTAAAGGTAAGGCAGAAGATGCAGGAAAGGCTGAATAGCTTAGACAGAGAAATCAAGAAAACTCTCGAAAAAGCGAATGATATTAGTGCGCTCGAGGCAGTACGGGTTAAGTATCTCGGGCGTAAGGGAGCAATAAACAAGCTATTCAAGGACCTCGCACAGCTTCCCAGTAATGAAAAGAAAGCACTGGGTGAAGCCATAAACAAGCTGAAAAACGACGTTGCCAGTGAATTGAACCAAAAAATCGAGAAATTCACCCACAAAGCTAAGGGAGAATTTGAACTGCTTTTGCCCGGGAAAACAACTCGGGTCGGACATTTACATCCACTTTCCAAGGTTTTTGATGAAATTGTGACGTTTTTCAAGAGCTACGGTTTCACTGTCGAGACCGGGCCGGAAATTGAATATGACTGGTACAACTTCGAAGCCCTGAACATGGCCAAGGACCATCCGGCCCGCGACATGTTCTCCAGCTTCTTTATTAAGGAAGACCTTTGCCTACGCAGCCATACATCGCCGGTGCAGATAAGGGTAATGGAAAAACAGAAGCCGCCGGTCAAGATAATCTGCCCAGGACGCTGCTACCGCTACGATGCCTTTGATGCAAGTCATTCACCGGTTTTCCACCAGGTTGAAGCCTTGTATGTGGACAAGGGCGTATCTTTCGGCGAGCTGAAATGGCTGCTCAGTGAATTCGTGAAGTACATCTTCGGTCCGAAGACGAGATACCAGCTAAGACCTTCATACTTCCCGTTCACCGAACCATCCGGTGAGCTGGCAATCAGTTGCATGGTCTGCGGCGGAGAGGGCTGTTCAGTATGTAGCAACAGTGGTTGG
>JASFEK010000095.1:0-7175 GCA_050124875.1 Caldifarciminota bacterium
GAGTTGGTCCCCTGATTTATGTATATCCTTACATTGCCTGTGTTCGGTGATGCGGGTGATTGCTCGCCAACAATGAGATCTTTGTTCCCGTCCTCGTTCCAGTCTACCACGAAGGGGAAGCTATTTGCATTCACCAATATATCAGATCCGCCTGCCTGAATGTGTCCGGCATTTGTCAGACCAGTACCCGATTCCAAAAATAGCGTCAGAAATCCGGTACGGTCACCCGCCACTATATCGCGCTGGCCGTCTTCGTTCCAGTCGCAGACCGCGACTGTGGAGCCTTGGCATCAGCCATAGGGCAGGGCGATAAAAGAGCCGCCTGCCTGTAGATATGTGAAGCCGCCGAAAACAGGATCATTGTCTTCACCGACATTCTCATAGTAGCGGATATTGCCGTTTGTGAATTGACCAGCAATGAGGTCTTTCTTGCCGTCACCGTTCCAATCATACATGAATGGCGAACCATAATAACCTACATCGATTACGAATGCGCCATCATATAGGAACTCTCCGTTCTCAAAAGCAGGAGCCTGTCCATGCATCATTAGAAGCAGGCCGCTAAATAGTAGGATAGCCATATATTTCTTCATAAATCTCCTTTTCACCGAGGTGATTATAGGTCTATCATAATAATTGTCAATGACTAACTGCCAACTAGACGTATAGAGGGTGCCAATGGTAACGCCCGCTATTGCCCGATTTGAGCCATCAGCACTTCTACCGCTTTGCTGAGCTGCGGATCATTGCTAGAACCGTCGGCCTCGGGTGGGTTTTCTGCATAGATATCAGGCTCAACCGGCGTGTTTTCCAGGTTTACGCCGTCAAGCATATACCAACCGGTGCCCGGTACCCGGAAATTAGTGCCGTCGTGGAGCTTTATATCGATCGTGCCGATCACGGCGCCGAATGTCGGCGTGCCGACGAGCTTGCCTAGTTCCAGGGCCTTGAATGCCGCCGGAAATATCTCCGCATTGCTATAGCAGTGTTCATTTATTAGCACGACGGTCGGCTTGTTCCATTTGAAAAGCGAGCTGTAGGTTTTCTGACCGCCCCTTTCTATTGAATACGCGTAGGCGGTTCTGCGCAGGATATCGAGGATTGCATCATGAATGTGCCCGCCGCCATTGTACCTGATATCAATGATCAACCCTTCCTTGTCCATTTCTTCGTACAGATCCTTCTCGAATTTGCGCAGGTTTGGTTCGTACATGCTGGCGATGTAGAGGTATCCAATGCGGCGGTCACTCTTGTCGTGGACGGATTCCTGGTTGGCTGCGATCCAGTTATCCTTGACCGTTCCGATAATACTACGCGGCGGTACGGGCGATATCTTCACATCGCGCGTTCGAGTGCCTTTGCTCACGGTGAGTATTATGTCTTGCTGCGCCATGTTACGCGTCAAAGCAAATAGATTCATGCCCGTCTCTACCTGTTCCCCATCAATATGAGTGATTATCTCTCCCGGCTTGATCGCCGTTTTAAGCTCGGCCGCTGGTGAGTTGGGTATTACTGACTTAACCTTGATTCCAGGGCCAATATGTACAGGATCCGCCACAACGCCGATCATGCCGGTTGTCTCGCCGCCCGGGGTGATCTTCCAAACACCCAGATGCGAGGAGTTGAGCTCGCCCATCATCATGCGGATGACATCGTAGAAATCTCTGCGTTCGCGTGTATGGAGGGCCCAATCACTGTATTTATCGTACATCGCCCGCCAATCAACACCATGGAAATCGCGGTCATAGAAACCATCCTGTAGCGCCCACCAGGCTTCTTTGAATACCTGCTCCCGTTCCGTTATTCGATCGATGCCTACCTGTACGCGGAAACTCATGGGTTGTGATTGTGCAGTACCGATGTCAGCCGCAAAGATGTGCCCACTGCCTGTCAGATAGTGGATTTTCTTCCGGTCGCGGGTCACCGAGAACATCTTGGGATTGACGTTTGTCTTGGTGATTCTTTTCAGTTCCTTGCCTAACCAGTCCACGGTCCAGATATCATCGCTGCCATGATTGTCTGAATGGATGGCGAACTGCTTGCCGTCCGGTGATTGCGCAACCCGATTGTATCCCCCGCGTACCTGAGTGACGGTGTGAATTCGGTCGCCGATATCATCAAAGTCGATGAAGACATTTGCCGCAACTTCGATCGTGTCCGAATCGGTCTTTTCCCAATATTCGCGGTCTCTTTCCTCGTCTTCTTTGAGCAGGAATACATATTTCATCCAAAGATTACCTGTTGCATCACGTGAGGCAAATGCGATACGGCGGCCATCCCGGCTCCACATTGGCTGGTAATCGTCATTGGGGTGATTGGAGATATTGACCGGTTCTTCGCTTCCGTCAGAACCTACGACAAACACATCTTCACGCCAGCCCAGTGTAGTGCGACTGAACGTGATCCATTTGCTGTCCGGCGACCAGTCTATCCAGAGCACGTCATTCTCCGAACATAATCTCTTGCTCTGCGTGCCGTCATCACGCATGACATGAAGTTCGCCATGGTTCTTGAAATAGGCAATCATCTCACCGTCCGGCGAAAACCTTGGTTTATATTCAGTGCCTTCTGTATCCAGTATCTTCTGTGCTCTAAAGATAAGGTCGTCATAGAATTTCTTCTCATTCTGGGGTTCAATGGTGTGTATATCCAGATCGCCGTCCTCCATCGAAGTGTAGACGAGCATTTCTTTGTGCGGGTGCCAGGTTACATCCTTTTCCACATGCGGAGTCTTTGTAAGCTGTACGGTTTTTTCTGGAGCTCCATCCTTTAATTGCATTACGAATATATCGCCGTGAACGACGAATGCCAGTTCTTTTTCGGTTGGGGAAATGGCGAATTCTGAAGCATTGGCGGTGAAGTCCTGAAAGACAAAGGGCTCCTGTGCATAATCCTCGCTGGCATAGGCCGTTACCCGCGCAACGCTTCCGGTTGCGACATCATACGTGCAGATTTCATCAAGGCATTCGAAGGATATCAAAGAGCCATCCCAGGATATCCTCGGGTAATGTATGTCCTCTTGCTCAAAGGTTAGCTGTTCTGGATTGCTTGCATTAATGTCCATGCGCCATATGTTGCTCGTGATCTCGGGCCCGCGATCGCTTATGAAATAGAGTTTGCCATCGAGGCGTGAATACATGGGATAGGCATCACGCCCCATATGGTCAGTCATTCGTTCCGAGTTTCCATCGGGCAGGGTCTTCTTCCAGATGTCTTGGTTCGCTCCACCCTTGTACCTGCGGCGCCACCAAGCAGCACCGCCACGTTCAAAATAGACTGTTTTGCCATCGGGTAAGAAGCTGGAATTGTATGCCTCGAAGTTCAATAGCACCTGGGGCGGGCCGCCTTGGATCGGCACCTGGTAGAAAAGCGGCCGGAGAGTATTGCGGCGCGATGTGAAGACGACAGCTTTGCCGTCAGGTGCCCAGCCGTAAAGCTGGTCCCAGTTGGAATAATAGGTGAGCCTTGTCGGCGGTTCGCTGCCGTCCGAGGGCATCACACAAATATCGTCGTTGCCCCAGCGGTCGGTCACAAACGCGATCAGTTGTCCATCCGGTGACCAGTAGGGTCTGCCTTCATATGCCGGGTTGACGGTCAAGCGGTCAGCCTTGCCGCCAACCGCACTGGCGATCCATATGTCTCCGTAATATGAGAAAGCGATTTTACTGCCATCCGGTGAGGGCGCTGGATGACGCGCGCCGTGGATTTCAGCCCCGTATGCGGGGGATAAGTACAAAATGATCCATGTAAGGACGATATATTCAGCTGATTTCATGCTCCCACTATACAACACATTACATGCACTGTCAAGTAGCCGAAATTTCGTGTCAAATGTTGCAGGATTGTGTTTTTGTGTCGATTTATAGTGTGTTTTCTGACTAAACTATATTTCTGATTCTTTGTCGAAATAATAAAATGGGAGGCATTTATGGCTGACAAGTTCATGAGCAGATGGGAACCTTTTAGAGATATGCTAAGTTTACGGGCAGATATGGACCGGCTGTTCAGCAGCCTTTTCGGAGGAATGGCTGAGGAGAGAGAAGGTTTTTGGGCACCGGTGGTTGATATCGAGGAAAATAATGAGAGCATCCTCGTAAGGGCCGAGATTCCAGGTATGACCAAGGATGATATTAAGGTGTCGGTTCAGGGTAACATGCTGACGATCATGGGCGAGCGTAAGCAGGAAAGCGAGACAAAGAACAAAACCTATCACCGGGTCGAGCGGTCGTACGGCAAGTTCAGCCGGATGATTACGCTGCCGACCGACGTTGAGGCGGATAAGGTCAAGGCCAACTATAAGGATGGAATACTCAGTATCACGCTACCCAAACCCGAAGCAGTGAAGCCCAAACACATTGATGTTGAGATAAAGTAATAATCACCTCTGCATAGAGAAAGGGCAGGTCAAAGACCTGCCCTTTTTTCTAATCATCTATCATAATGCACTAGCGCTTCTTCTTTGGCGGAAGTGAGCGGACGTATTCCAGGGATTTCTCCAGTAGCCTGGAGAAAACGTCTTTCCGTTGGTATATGGTTTCCGGTAGAGTCAGGTATTCCTTCATTACCATTCCTGTGCGCGGCTCGAAATGTCTCACCTTTGGGTGTTTCTCCAGTGTTTCCTTTGCATCCTCAGGTGATAAGCGGATGAATATGTTTTTCTGAAAAACTCCGATGAACATGTTGTTATTGATAAAATATGATGGGCAGCCGAATACTTTACGCGATTCGCATTTTGTGTTTTCCAATTTTTTTTTCAGGAGAGTAACGAGCTCTTCAGATGGTTTCTGCCATTTCATTCAATTCACCTCATGCTATCCGATAATAAGCATGAGAAACCTTACGCGTCAGCGATTATCACAATGACATCGGAGAACACCATGCCATTTTCCACGACATCCTTTTCGAGCGATTGCATATTGTTTATGTGTTTGTCGGACACGCCTTCTGCATACAGTTCTTCGACGGTGGTCTTCATGTATTCTCTCGCTTCCTCGCCGCATAGACGGACGCGGGATGGGAATGTTTCGGTAACTGTAACCCGGGCACCACAACCCTTGAGAAGGTTAGTCCAGGAGGCCATTGACTGATAATCTTCAAATTGATTTATGCTATGCATGGATTCAGTCCAGATTTCTTGAAACCGTCGGCACAATGGATCGTCAGCGAATGCTGGCTCGACGATTACAACCTTGTGCGAAACGCGGCAGAGCTCAGAGACCACTTGCCGGTGTAGCACAGGATTGATTTCATGGAATGTAAAATTGGCCAAGGCAATATGAAATGCAGTGTTCCGGATGGGTATGTACGCTGCATTACATTGTATTGCGCTCGCTTCGGAAGTCTTGTGCTGGTGCAGTACTTGCCAGTCAATGTCGATCGCCGTCACCGGGGCACCAAGCTCAATCAATTTCTTGAGCGAATACGCTGTGCGACCGACTCCGACATCCAGTATCTTTTCATCGGGTCGTAGTTCGAGAAGCGACAAGATCTTCTCCCCTATCTTTTTACGCTCTTGTTCGAATGCGGTCATGTTAGTTTCCTCTTTGGAACAGCGTTTCAGTTTGGTCTTCAGTATACAGGGGTCAAGGTCAAGAGTCAAGTGCGGAGTGGAAAATTCAGTAGCGTGTTGAAGTATTTCAATTAACATGGTTGATTCGTCTCTGCTGCTATGTATAATGGTACAAGTATCAGGATCTATATAATGCACGAACCCGTCATTTGACGTTTGTGAAGAAAAGGAGGTAGATATGCCAAGAATTATTCATTTTGAAATCTATGCTGATGAACCTGAGCGGGCAATCAAGTTCTACTCGGGTGTTTTTGGCTGGAAAATAGAGAAATGGCAGGGCCCCATGGATTACTGGTTGGTGTATACGGGAAAGGACGAACCAGGTATCGACGGTGCGATTGCCAGGCGTGAACAGCCTTTGCGTGGTGGCGATGGTGTTGTTGCCTATGTTTGCACAGTAGGCGTTAAGCCGATTGATACTTTCATTGAAAAAGTGAAAGCAAATGGTGGCGAGATATTAGTGCCCAAGCGTCCGGTACCAGGGGTTGGATGGTTTGCCCAGTGTAATGATACTGAAGGCAATATATTCGGCCTGATGGAAGACGATCCGAACGCGAAGTAACGGTGTACTACGTATTAATCATATTCATCGCGGTTGCAATTTGGATGCAGATCAAATCGAACCGTACGAATATGGCTGTGTACACAAGAACAGGGGGAGTTCTAAGGTCGCGCCAGGATCTGCTCGCCGTGAAGCAAGCGATCAATCTCAGCATGAAGATGGCGGTGATTTATATAGTCATGTTCATTCTGTTTGTACTTCTGCTGGGTATATTTGTCGCGCGTGGTGTATCAATCGGCCAGGCTGCATTGTGTCTTTTTATTTTCGGCATCGTGACGCTGCCGGTTGGCTTGATCGGCAGAGGCTATGAAAAAAGAATAAAGACTATGCGTGTAGAAACCGGCGATCCGGAAATCGCTGAGAAATTCCAGCAGTACCTGAAACAATGGAATGAAGCACGCTTCGGATTACCTGATTAGATTCAATTGCATTATTTGAATTAGGACATTATCAAAGATAAGTATAGCAAAGGGGAGGTAAATTTGAGAGGATTGACTATTGCGATGACAATCATGTTGTTGGTGGTGTTCGCAAGCCTCGGGTCAGGCAAGACCCTAGAGGAATATATCAACGAAGCCGAAGCGTACAAGAATGCCAGCCAGTTCGACGAGGCGGTATCAACGATGGAACAGGCTCTCGAAGAGTATCCCGAGCATACCGATGCGCATACACAGTTTGGTATCATGCTGAGTGAAAAAGCACAGCGAACGCGTGATTATATGAAGATCTTCGAGATTGCGCAAAGGGCGTTCTCCGCATGGGATAGGGCACTTGAAATCGACCCGAATAATTTCACGGCTAGGTTTTACCGTGGGGTTTGGGCAGTCAGTATGCCTAAATTTGCCGGGCAAATGGATAAGGGCATAAACGACCTGTTGTTTCTGACTCAGCTGTTGGAAAAATCTCCTGACCCGTCTTCAAAAGAAAGGCTGGTCGAAGCATATCAGTATCTAGCTACTGGTTATCAGAAAAATGCCGAATACGATAAGGCAAAAAAAATACATGAAAAGATCATTGCGCTTGTTCCAGAGACTGAATATGCCC
>JASFEK010000096.1:0-7144 GCA_050124875.1 Caldifarciminota bacterium
TATCAAAGATGTTCTGGCGTTCAATAGTCTCACCTAATGTCGTATTGTTATAGCTTAGAATTGAGTGGTGTCAACAGACGTCGTATGGCATTGTGTGAGCTGCCATAGCAAAAAGCACACATTCTCCGTTGATTATTCTAACCTCATATGAATGCATTTGTCTTACAGATTTTGTCAGGGCTAGGAGTGGTGTCTCTGAGTATCGATGACTGTAAGAGATGGAATTCGTACATTAGCATTCTCTATACTAGTTTCGTACACCTCAACATGTTTTTTTTGGTATTGAAAGCAACATCCAGGAATTTCTGAACGACCCAGACATTAGTCTGAGCATGTGTTGTCAATTCCGGTATACTCACTTCAGATGGCTCACCGCTCGCGTGCGTGGCTAGTGCCATGAAGGGGATGAGCTGATCGACCATCCACGTATCGACCGGTGCTCTTGAATCAATCGCTGCCTTGAGATCCATAGCCGCTTCCATACCTACTCTCTCAGCGGGCTTGCCACGTTCGCCGAGTGCATCTGCGCCAAGTATACATTTATCACAAATCGCGCATGCAGTTATGAAACATCCGGGTGATATCGCATCAACATAAGATAGCTTCGTCTCCGCAGCATCTATGACCTGAGAGAACCCATCTCGTATTCTTTCAACAACCCGCGCTCCTTTCAGATGATGAGATGCAGATATCCAAGCGTCAATGCGCTGGACAGACCCGCGTTCCTTCATACTCAAGGGGCTCAACTTTGCAGGGTTGACCCTCACAAAGACCTCGCCGCCGCCTTTTGGATAGAAACCGTGGCGTTTGACTTCGATCGCTACGTTTATACCCAGTCTCTCTAGCAATGGCAGTAAGACGTGAGAGACGTAACCGACCGTTGGACTGAACGGCACGGCTGTTCCACCCTTGATGACGAATTCAAGCGGCGCGTCTGCAAAGAAAGCGATCGGCAATAGTGTCTGCAGGATCAATGTAATTGAACCGGCAGTCTTCGTATCAACTGAGTATCTTCCACCCTTGATTTCTCCTGGGACGAACGTCAGCTCGATCGACTTCTTGTTCAGACCCGTGGTCTTTGCGCCGCTAATCAAGGCGGCAGCATTGATCCCCTCGAGGTGTTGCGGCCGTAAACCAGGCTTGTCTCTGCCCTTTCGAACATTGAAGATATGAATTGCTTTCCGGACGACTACAGAAAGCGCGACCGCGGTTCTGATTATTTGACCGCCGCCCTCCAGATGACTACCATCGATTTCTATCATGTCAGACTGATTCTCGCCAGTTTTTCCAAGTCCAAAATCGTGTTTATCTCTGTAGCGTCCTTATCTTCGCGTATCCTTTTCACCCGCGCAAACCTGAGCGCTACACCGGATTCGTACTTGGGGCTCTTCTGCACTTCGTTGAAGGCAACCTCGACAACGACGACCGGCTTGACATGTACAGTCCACCTGTCTTCATGCACCTTGTACCTGGGCAGATTGTCCGTCAACCAATGGAGCATCTTATCAGTCAACCCCTTGAATGTCTTACCCACCATCAAGTACTTGGTTTTCGTCTCATCAAGAACACCCAGGTGAAGATTCGACAACCAACCATGCCTTCGACCATGTCCCCACTCAGCAGCAAGTATCACGCAATCTACCGTGTGGATTCCCTTTATTTTGAACCAGAACTTACCGCGCTTACCCGGACGGTATTCAGAATCAAGAACCTTGACTACCACGCCCTCATTACCCCTTTTGAGTGACTGCTTATAGAAATCAACCGCATCTTTCTTGCGGATTGGTATTGTCCGTGCTGTAAGATGCTGCTGATCCTTGATGATATCATTGAGCACCTTCACACGGTCGGCATACGACTGCCCGGTCAGATCATCTTCTTCAACGTACAGTGCATCGAAGAACTGCGGCACGACCGGAATCTTACGCTGCATTTCCTCGATGTCCTTTTTCCTCGTTGTGCGGCGCGCAAGTACCTGAAATGGAACGGGTCTACCCTCTTCATCAATGCCGATCGCCTCACCATCGAGGATGAACTGCTTGATGGGCATGGCCTTAGCAATAGTGACTAATTCCGGGAAATGGACAGTAATGTCTTTCAAGTGGCGCGAGAATATCATGACTTTGTCATCTTTCCGGTGCACCTGTATTCGTATCCCATCCAGTTTATGCTCAAGGGCGAATTCGTCATAGTCGGCATAGACCTTATCGAATGACTCGGCTATCTGGGCCAGCATTGGCTTGACCGGACTGAATAGCCGTATGCCCAGAGTCTTTACTGCTCCCTTGCCACGGCCGCGCAAGAAGGCGAACAACTCTGCGATATCCGGCTTCTGTAAATATGCTTTTTCAATTTCCGCCTCGGTTAGCTCGAAAAACTCAGCAATTGCCTGCTTTACCAATCCCTCACCAGCACCCTGCTGTACCTCGCCGACGATCAATGATATAAGGTATTTCCGCTGCTCCTTGCTAAGTTGAGCAAAGAGTGGTTCTAGTATTTTTATCTTCTCAGAACCTGATGCTGATTGTGCCTGAGCAAGGAATTTGTCAACCTGGACAAGGTTCGGGCCTGCTGCTTTGCGGGCAGCCGTTTCATAAAGCTCGGACAGGCCCTTCCAGGCAATATTCAATTTACCTTGTCGTATCCGTCCGGAAATGTAATTCACGCCAACTACTGCTTCTGTTTTAGACAATTTCCCAAGAAATTCAATGATTATGCCCACTTTCTTGTTCCTTGCTGACACTTGTCTGAGCCTTTTCGAATACTCAACTATTGCTTTAAACTTCATAATAAACACACCATTTATCGATAGAACTTGGACATACGTCTATCTTTTAGTTTATGCCCGCCAGTTTGGCAATTAGCACAATAGTACGTATCGCCCTGCGAGAAACTGACGACCCTTATTTTATCTCCGCATCTAGGGCACGGATGCCCCTTCTTACCGTGTATTTGCAGAAAATCACGTTTTTCTAGCCGTTTTGCACACGTCACTTGCTGAATTGCCCAATTGAGTACGCTGATTATCGCATCGTATAGGCTCTTGGTTTCTCGCTTGTTCATGTTTGTCGATAATTTGAAGGGTGAAAGTTCTGCTTTCCATAGGATTTCATCAGCATAGGCATTCCCAATACCTGCGATCCTGCTCTGAGCGCAGAGTAATCTCTTGAGTTGCTTCCTATCGCCTTGCACGAGACTCTCGAACATGCCAACTGTAAATTCCTTTGAGAGCGGTTCTACACCCAGATTTGCGATATTCGCCAAGGCTTTATTTTTCTGCGTGATATACATAGACATGCGTTTTTTTGCAGTCTTCTCGCTGAATTCAATTGTCGCGCCATCCTTTAGTAAGAGCAGTGCGTTTGCCGATTTCTTGGTTTTACCAGAAGGCGAAACGTAGGTTACTGTACCATGAAGCATCAAATGTATATAGATGTCATACGATGTGAGCCGAAGCACCAGATATTTGCCTCTGCGCCTGATACTTTCAATTTGCTGTCCTTCTAAGTCACCGTCGAAATAGCTCCTAAGCACATAGGGTTTGATCACACTCAATGCTTTTATAGTCTTGCCAATGACATTAGGCCCGAGTCTTTGTTTGATTACTTCTAACTCAGGTAGCTCAGGCATGAATTAGTATAACAAGAACAAATCGATAATCAAGGTAATAAACAAAGATCATGCACGAGCGAATTCACACAGTGCATACCCCATGAATGGGGCAACTACTTGTTTATGATTGTCATACTGCAATATGCTGGATATCAAACAAGCTTCTTCGGAACACCGCCAGGGGTGTAGGCGAGTAATGGTTCGAGACCAATGTGCTTCAGCTTTTTAGCAACATGCGGATAAAGGATCACGTATTCCTCTTCTAAATCATTGAGGATTGCCGGTGAGATATCTTGTATTCTCTTCTTTAACGATACCACATTCTTATCTGTACTGAATGAAAGCATCACTGCTAGATTGAAATCAATCTGATATTCGTTCAGTAAAGCAAGCCCGCTCAGTATTTTTTCGAAGGTATCTGGAATTGCACCAGTCAGCGTGGAGAATTCTTGGGGACTTGTGCCCTTCAGAGAAACGCGCACGTGCAGGCTTCGAAATTCCGCCAATCCCTGCACGAATTCCTCGTCAATCAATGTTCCGTTCGTCTCTAGTATGAACTGCATTTGTGTTTTGTCGATAATCCGTACAACTTTTAGTAGATGTTCCTTAGAGATACTTGGTTCATTACCACTTATTCGAACAAGGCGGTAATCATGATCGTGCGCACACTTGACAAGTCGCTCGCTGACTTGCTCAGCGCTATAGAATTTCCCGTACTTTTCCGGATTTTTCCGAGGTTTGTCACTCCAGCAAAAGACACACTTCAGATTACAGCCGCAGCAGTCGGCTGATGCTATACCTCCGTACCAACGGCCAGGTCTCGATACGCGATAGTATTTGCGGCTGGAATTTTCGCAGACGATATTCGCTATCTCTCCTGCTCTTTCAACCGGGTCAAAGAGCGTCATCTCACAATCACCAGCTTCTCGGTCGTGCTGAAGTCATCTCCGTCAACCTGGACGAAATAGATTCCTTGGGCAACGCTTCTTCCACTCTCGTCTTGTGCATTCCACAGTATGTGATCTGTATTACCAAGGTCTTCAGCAAATCTCTTCACGACCCTGCCGGAAACGTCGTATACGGTAATCGTTTCCACTATCTCTGGATTGAAGAGTATGTTGAATCTGGTCGTACCAACACTTGGATATACACCTAGCTTCACTATTTCTGATGCTGAATAGTCCTCGACCCCTGTGCCTGGTGTCCCGCCACAAATCGCAAGCAAATGTGCTACACCACCACCGTCCTGCGTGCCCGCAATCACATCCTGATAACCGTCAAAACTGATATCATCGACTGCGCGCACAGAAAAGATGAGCCTACCCTCGTTGTAAGTCCAGATTATATTGCCATTGTCGCCGCTGAAGCAATAGACGATACCAGGATTTTGATTGCCGGTCAGCACATCGCACTTGCCGTCGTTATCGAGGTCTTCGATCGCATCAACGGTCCAAACATTACTGCCAATTGGATACGACCAGTATACAGCGCCGGTCGAGGCATTTAGTACCTGAAATGAAGAACCGATATGCGCCACGCCAATCCCCGGTATAGAAGGCCCGATCAAATCAGGGATCTCGGCGACTTTTGTCACCCAGCCATAGACATAAGTTGCCCATATCCGAGCGCCATTGGCTCCGCTTAGGCAAAACACAGAATCGCTCCAGGTGCCAGCGACAACATCATGCTTACCGTCACCATTCTGATCCGGAATGGCTATGACCGATTGTATATCACCACCGCAATCATACGACCATATAGGCGTGTATACGATACCAGTCGATGCACCGCTCACGCAATATACCTTCTCGTCCAGGCTATTGCCCCAGGCGCCGCATATTGCATCCGGTATGTTATCATCGTTAACATCGGGAATCGAGTTGACGCTACCGATAGCATCTGCTGCTTGCAGACGCCAGATGATCTGTCCATCGACGCCGGAAAAGCAATACATGCTTCGTGGACCCTGGGTGCCGCTGTCATGACCGCCAATGCCCGCCAGAACCTCACCCACATTGTCGCCATTTAGGTCCGGCATCGGCTTTACCGAGTATACCCAACCGCCTTCACCATCAAACCAATGGCTGTCATAATACCAAATGATATCACCAGTCACACCATTGACCGTATATACTGACCGATCACCCCAGGCCGTGCCCAGTATAACATCATCCACACCGTCCGAATTATAATCGTCTCCCCGGATCAAGCAATCATCGCCCCATGAACCGCGTGTCGTGTCGTCGCCAAAACCCCAACGTCTCACGCCATGACCAGAACTATTGCCCCAGTACGTATTGAGATGCTGATCGAGATCAATGCCCGCATCGTAGGTTTCAGCGACAATATCATTTACATTATCGCCATTGATGTCAGCGATACCGGCCACACATACGACATTGTCTGGGAAATCGTATGACCATAGCAACTCACCACCTCCTGGTAAAACAGTATCCCCGTTTGCAGTCAATTGGATAATATTCGGACTAGTAGGATCATTGGAGAAGATCTCGGCAATACCGTTGTAGGTCCCAGCAGCATCGGGTCTGGTGATCATCTGAATCGTTACCGTATCAAGGCAAGGTATGGCGATCGGAAAAGCCTGATTACCAGTAAAGAACCTCAAATCGTTATAGACAAGACTATTTATTATCAGAGTAGGATAACCTTCATTCGCTATTGTGATATTCCAATCTTTGACGCAATTAACTCTTACATTCCCGAAATTGTGGCTGGTTACGCCCGGCGCTAGATGCGGATCAGGAAACACCCCGCGTGCGGTCAAGGGTACATAGGTTGTCTCGTTTACTGGATCATCACTCACGATCAAGAGGTTTGAAGTGTAGTAGGCAAATGTATCCGGGCTGCAGTATACGGATATATTCATGTTCGAACCATCGGCGATTTCAATTGGGAAAGATAGCGCCGTTGTTGAAAAAACTGGATTGATCGTATAGATGGTGTCAATTGTCAAAGTATCAGTGCCAACATTTGCGATATTGAGTGTAAACGAGAATGTAGTATCAAAAGGCACGTAGCCATAGTTGTAGTTAGCGGGCGTTACCTGAATGTCAGGCGTACCTCCGCCCTGCAAGTCGATCTGGTAGGCAACATGACCAGTTGGGGAGGTACCCTCTGCAATGACCCATAGGTAATTGCCATCCCAGGTCAGACCCCATGGACGGTTACCAGGTGAATCGAGCGAGTCTACAATTTGCTTGAGTACCACATCGATCTTATATATCCTATGCGCACCGCCAAAATTACCGTCATTACAGACCCACAGATACTGACCATCCCAGGCTGCACCCCAGGGTTGTGGAAGGGTCAATATATCGATGCTATCCAGTGCGGCACCATTTGTCTTTTGAATTTGATATGCGCGGCCGTCTGGGCTATAGTAAAGGCAATGCCAAAGATGTGTGCCATCATTGGCAAGGCCGGCCATGAATTCCTTGTGAGCTGGTATTGCGTGCTGACGGGCGCCCGTGATCGTATCTATTCGAAAGATCGAATCTGTACCTGATATGTG
>JASFEK010000097.1:0-7143 GCA_050124875.1 Caldifarciminota bacterium
CTTTCATTTGACCTATTATAATGATTACCGAATGAGAATCAACAATATTAGGATTTTGCAGACGATAATTAGTCACAAACCTGCCACACGAGCACCTCTTAAGATCTCATCAACAGCGACGTGTTGCGACCTCTATCTTCGACATGAGTAGTTATGGAGGTTTGCGGTTTATTAGTCCGTTAGTCTATGGGTAAGTTCTCGACTAGGCTCGAACAGTATATTGGGTAATTGATTTAGCACGCCAAGTAAGGTGGCGGATGAGTCGAGAAGGCGGGGAGAATACACATGCGAATCAATACTTGACAAATCTCATATTTTGATTATAATCTATTAGACTTAAGTCTAGATGGGTGTTGGAATGGGTGTTGGCTTGAATCCAGGGCTAATTTAAAGAGAAGGAGAAAATCATGATATCGGCACGAAAAGGTTACGCGATTGGCCAGATACTCAAGAAGGCTAATGATCTGGAGATCAAGGGTAAGATTGAAGAGGCGATTGGGGAAGTCAGGAAAGCGGTCGATATTAACCCGGAAGATGGAAACCTATATAATCGGTTGGGGGATCTCTATCTCAAACTGGATCAGAAAGAAGAGTCACTCGATAATTTCCGGAAGGGAGTCGAGGCTTTTCGCCGTGACAATTTTCCGCGTAATGCACTCGCCTTGAGCAAGAAGATTTTACGGAATGATCCAGATGGCTTTGATATGTATTACACGATTGCCGATTTGCTCGTGGAGCTCGATGAGAAACCAGATGCCGCGCAATACATGTTTGAATACATTGAGAAACAGGCCAAGCAAGGCAAGAAGGAAAAAGCGCTCAATGCGGTGGAATATCTGAGAACATTAGAGATACGGGATGATAAGATACAGGACCGCATCCTCGAGCGCCAAAAAATGCTTACGGAAGAAGAGAATGTAGATAAATATGTCGAAGAGCCCGCGCCGGATAAACCTGATGATGAAGAACCAAAGATTGAAAAACCGAAGACCGAGGAACAATTGGCAGCTGCCATTCTAGAACAAGAGACCGCTAGACAGGCAAGGAAAACCGATAAGAAAATTGACAAGCTGCTTCGGGAGTTTGATGGTACGGACGCATTGCGTGATGACATCGGGCAACTCGACGAATCGGTAAAGAAAGTGGATAACGCAATTGTCGGTTTGCGGAAAGCGATGCGGCTGGATACGGTCATCCTTGCATTGGACAAGTCACTCGGTGCTCTGTCTAAGGAACAGAAAAACGCCCTTGAAAAACTGGGTTCCTCGGTCAATGATAACCTCGAATTGTTGCAGAAATCGATCAGGGCGCTGGATTTGAGCTCAGGTAAGAACACACGAGAAACGCAAGCCATGCTGGAAAAAATCGGGAAGGCGCTGGGCAGTCTGAGTAAGAATCAGGCCAGTGTTGCCAAAGAACTCAGTGCGAATCTTGTAACACTGGGCAAGAACTTCGACACGACGACCGAGAATTCACTGAAAGTGGTCAAATCGATACTCGCCACCTACAAAGACGCGACCGATGCGATGCTCGTCCGTCTCGATGATACCAAAGATGCCAACAAGAAGCTGGTTGAGGCTAACGACAAGCTGGTTGCCGCAAATGACAGCATGAAAACTGAGTTGAGTGCAATGGGTGAATCATTATCCCAGTATATCGCAGTCCAGGGATTGAAGGAAAAGAAGCGGGACCGCTATATATTCGCGATCCTTGCGATCATGTCTGTAATTTGCGGTCTGTTCGTTTTCTCCGTCGTGTTCAAATAGGGTTGTACGATCGTCTGTCAGTCTAGCCCTTAGACCCGACCTTTGCCGTCATACTAAGATATGCGTATATAAAATCGTCCAATTCCCCATCCATTACTTTATCAACCTGTGCGGTTTCGTATTCTGTCCGGTGGTCTTTGACCATTTTGTAGGGGTGGAATACGTAGGAGCGTATCTGATGACCCCAGGCAATATCGGTCTTTTGCTTGTTGAGCTTTTCCATCTTTTCATCTTCCTGCTTTTGGTAATAATCGTAGAGCCGTGATTTGAGGATCTTCATGGCGTTGGTCTTATTCTGGAATTGCGAGCGTTCATTCTGACACTGCACGGTGATGCCGGTGGGAATATGGGTGATCCTCACCGCTGATGATACCTTGTTAACATTCTGTCCACCATGACCACCCGCGCGGTAGGTGTCGATGCGCAGGTCATCCTCATTGATCTCGAAGCTAATGTCTTCTACCTCGGGATAGACAAAAACCGACGCAAAGCTTGTGTGACGGCGCGCATTGGCGTCGAAGGGTGAAATTCTGACCAAACGGTGAATGCCTACCTCTGCCTTTAATAAGCCGTAGGCATGATTGCCGATTACCTCCACGGTTGCATCCTTGATGCCGGCAACCTCGCCAGGAAGGAGATTGAGCATGTGATACTTGAACTTTTTCTTCTCTAACCAGCGCATATACATTCTGAACAGTATCTCAGCCCAGTCACAGGATTCAGTGCCCCCGGCACCGGGGTGGATCGTCAGGATGCAGTTCTTGGTGTCGTCTTCTTTACCGAGCATCAGCTTCAGTTCGAGTTCTCTGATCTTTCGTTCGACCTTGTGCGCCTCATCCGTTGCCTCGGCCGCCATCTTGGCATCGAGCTCGGGTAATTCAACGAGGCCGTTCAGCAAATCGATGTCGTCGTTGATTTCCTGGATCGCCTCAAGCCAGAATTTCTTGCCGGTCAACTCAGCCATGACCTTCTGGGCCTTTGTCTGGTCTGACCAAAAATCTGGCGCGGCGGTTTTGCTCTGGAGTTTTCCTACTTCTTTGTCAAGTTTCTGAAGGTCAAAGATGCTCCTTCAGATTATCAAAGCGGGTCCTTAGTTCCTTTATTTTATCGATCGTTATGAGATTTCTACCCACGGCTTTCTTCATGACCTACTCCTTCTTCTTGCGGGCTTCGGTCATGGTCTTCTTCGTTGCGTAGCGTCTCTTGAATTTCTCAACCCTGCCTGCTGAATCAACGATCTTCTGCCGGCCGGTGAAGAAGGGATGACACTTCGAGCAGAGGTCAACACTGATCTTCTCGACCGTTGATTTTGTTTCAATGCGATTACCGCAGGCACAAGTTATCACACACGGTACGTACTTCGGGTGTCCTTTCTTCTTCATGACTATTCTCCTTATCTGTCGGTACTCATTGATTCGAGAAAATCCTTATTGGTCTTGGTGCGAGACATCTTTTCGGTCAGAAATTCCATCTGCTCGATGGTATTCATCTCAGATAGTAGCTTACGCATGATCCATAAGCGATTTAGCTCAAATTCAGTGAGCAGCAATTCTTCCTTTCTCGTGCCCGACTTGTACAGATCGAGAGCGGGAAAGATCCTGCGGTCCTGCAGTCTGCGGTCCAGGATAAGTTCCAGATTCCCGGTCCCCTTGAATTCCTCAAAGATCACCTCGTCCATCCTGGAACCAGTATCGATCAGGGCGGTGGCGATGATAGTCAGGCTACCGCCTTCTTCGATGTTCCGGGCGGCTCCGAAGAATTTCTTTGGCTTCTGCAGCGCCGTGGAATCCAGACCTCCGGACAGTGTTTTCCCGGAGTGGGGCACGACCGCATTATGGGCACGCGCGAGACGCGTCAAACTGTCAAGTAGTATCACAACATCCTTCTTCGTCTCGACAATACGCTTGGCGCGCTCGAGGATGATCTCGCCCACCTCGGTATGGCGTTCGGGAGTTTCGTCGAACGTTGACGACACGACTTCGGCATCGACCGAGCGCTCAAAATCAGTAACCTCCTCTGGTCTTTCATCAATGAGCAGTACGATGAGGTAGATTTCCGGATGATTCGTCGTTATCGAATTTGCGATCTTCTGCAGAATGATCGTCTTGCCGGCACGCGGTGGCGATACGATCAGGCCGCGCTGTCCTTTGCCGATCGGTGTGAACAGATCGACAATGCGCATTGAGCGGTCGTTTTTTCCTTCAATCTCGAGATGGATACGTTCGTTTGGGTAGAGCGGGGTCAGATTGTCGAAGAGCACCCTTTCGCGGAATTCAGACAGCGTGATATTATTGATGTGTTCAATCTTGATCATCGCGAAATAGCGTTCGCCTTCGCGAGGCGGACGGGCCAGCCCGCGGATGTGGTCGCCGACCTTCAAGTTGAACTTGCGTATTTGCGATATCGAAAGGTATATGTCATCTTGACTCTGCAGGTAGTTGTAATTCGGCGATCGGAGGAATCCATAACCCTCAGAATGTATCTGCAGGACGCCCTCGACCGGGACCAGCTCAGCACGCTTTGTGTCGGCCTCGATTATCGCATGTATCAGGTCAGGCTTCTTCAAGTCGGTGAAACTCGCCAAACCCATGTCCTTGGCAATAGAATGCAATTCTGTCACCTTTTTCTTCTTAAGTTCATCTATTTCCATTAATCACCTTCCATTTGCGGTCAATTTAAGTATTGATTTTTCCCTCGCAGTGTGGTCCAATGATCTCCAATGATGACCTATGGGCAACTTAAATTGAAAACCTACTCTTTGGAATTATTCAGGATCATTAATATTGCCGTAAATTATACTTGTATTTTGTGATTTGTCAATACCTAAGTTAGTGATTCAGCATGCGCTCAATTGCGTCCAGCGCTTGCTGGCGTGTCTCTTCGTCAACCTCGATCCGGAATTCGTTCCTCTCCAGCGCCCAAAGTATCTTCTCCTGGGTGGTTAGCTTCATATTGGGGCAAATCGCATTGGGACTGCCCGGAATGAATTCCTTGCCCGGATTCTCCTTTCTCAAGCGGTGCAGCATACCCAATTCAGTACAGATAATGAATTGGCGCGCTTCGCTGTCTTTTGCGTAGTTGATCATCTGTGAGGTTGAACAGATCCGGTCTGCGATTTCCTGCACGTCCAGCCGGCACTCTGGGTGGGCGATGATCCTGGCCTCTGGGTAATCCTGCTTTAGGGTGGTGAGTTTTTCCCGTGAAAAGACCATGTGCGTGGGGCAGTAGCCCGGCCATAGGTGGAACTTCTTGGCCGTCAGCTGATGTGCAATGTAGGATCCGAGGTACTGATCAGGAATGAACACGACTTCGCTGGCACGGAGCGAACGGGCAACCTCTACACCATTGGCCGAGGTGCAGCAGATGTCGGATAGTGCTTTGACGTCAGCATTGGAATTCACATAGCACATGACGGCCGCTTGAGGGTGCTTCTCTTTCTCGATTCTCAGTTGCTGGGGTGTGATCATATTGGCCATGGGACAGCCGGCATGGAGGTCGGGCATGAGTACGTTTTTTTTCGGGTTGAGTATCTTCGTTATTTCAGCCATGAAATATACGCCACAGAAAAGAATGGTTTCCTCATCGAGACGCTGTGAAATCCTTGCCAGTTCCAGGGAGTCGCCGGTGTAATCCGCGATGTCCTGGATCTCAGGTGGCTGGTAATTGTGGGCGAGTATGATCGCGTTACGCTGCTGTTTGAGTGAGTCTATCTTTTGGGTGATGTTGTTCATTAAGGCTAGTCAACTATGGATGAGACTGAAAGGACGTAATTCATGGGATTGACCGCGGTGTGGGAAACACAGACTTCATAGTGGAGATGCGGTCCAGTGGACCGGCCCGTGTTGCCTACGTAGGCGATGACGTCACCGCGTTTCACCCGCATTCCCGAATTGACCCTGATCCTCTGGCAGTGGCCGTATCGGGTGATATACCCGTAGCCATGATCGATTTCGACAAAGAGCCCATAGTTCTGTTTGTTGCCAGCGAATCTGACCGTGCCGTCGGCCGGAGCAACAATCGGCGTGCCGGTGGGCGCTGCAATATCCAAACCCTCATGCATTTTTACCTGGCCGGTAAAAGGATCGATCTGGTAGCCATAGCCGCGCATGAGCCATCCCTGCACGGGCATGATCGAGGGCGTGTGGCTTCTGAGGTATGCTTTTTCCTGGAGATAATTGGCCAATTCTTCAAAACTTGATTTCTGCAGCCGGGCGCGGCCGACTAAATTGTCAAGGGTCTCTGAGACATAGGTCAGTTCTTTCTTCACATTCAGTGAGAGGTCTTTGTCCTCGAACAGAGGCGTGAATCCTCCGACCCCCATATTACGCAATTCATCGTTGATCGGATCGAGCGGGGCATAACTGCGCAGTTTCTTGTCATACAGCTCCAGCGTATCGATAAAGGCCTGTAAATTGGTGATCTCCTTCTCGATACGGCTGATCTCGCTTCTCACGACCCGGTTTTCGGTTTCCACTTGTGAGAGCCGGTTACGGTCCACTTCTTTTTTCGCGAAACTAGTAAGGTTATAGATGAAGGAAACCAGGATCGCTACACAAGCAACTATTATCAATGCAATGTAGATCGATTTGATACGCAGGTTAGTGGTCTTATTGCCTTTGTTTGAGATAAAGATTATATCCAAATCAGTCTCCATTATTATTATAATAGGCGTTACAGAAAAGTCAAGGCTACGGGTATCAATCCCGTTTCATGGGTATCTTGATGCTTTTTTCCTGCGCAAACTTGACCGCTTCAGTGTATCCAGCATCATAGTGGCGGGCAACACCGATACCGGGGTCATTGGTCAGGACCCTTTGTATCCGCTTGGCCATGGCCTCGGTGCCATCACAGACCAGTACCTGGCCGGCGTGTATCGAATAACCAATGCCGACTCCACCACCGTGGTGTATGGATACCCAGGAGGCACCCGAAGCCGTGTTGAGCAGACCGTTGAGTATGGGCCAGTCTGCGATCGCGTCTGAACCATCGATCATACCCTCGGTTTCACGGTAGGGTGACGCCACTGAACCGGTATCGAGATGGTCGCGGCCGATCACGATGGGCGCTGCTATCTTGCCCTGCTTGACAAGATGGTTGATCTCGAGGCCCAGTTTGTCCCGTTCACCATGACCAAGCCACATGATCCGCGCGGGCAGCCCCTGAAACGGGATTTTTTCTTTTGCCAGTTCAATCCACCGGCGTATGGATTCATCCGCGCCGAACATTTCCAGTACTCTCTTGTCGATCACATGGATGTCGTTCGTATCTCCGGAGAGCGCGGCCCATCTGAAGGGCCCGCGTCCGCGGCAGAACAGTGGACGAATGTATTCAGGCACAAAGCCCGGAATCGCAAAGGGATTTTCCACTCCGGCACGCT
>JASFEK010000098.1:0-7110 GCA_050124875.1 Caldifarciminota bacterium
AGCTGAGTCTTGTATAATCGAGATAAAAGGGTGTCGAGATCCTTGTGGCGAATCCGATATCCCGTTTTGTGTAGTATTCATAGAGCCGGTTCACATAGTAGACATCCAGACCAGCAGAGGTTCTGGTGTCGAGGAACCAGGGTTCGGTGAAGCCGATTTGGAAATTCGTCAGCCGGCCTCCTAGTTCAAACTTCGTATAGATGCGTTGCCCGCGGCCGAAGAGATTCGGATGGGATAGCTCAACGTATCCGGTCATTCGGTCTTGCGCTGAATAGGCGATGCCCCCGCCGAATGTTCCGACCCCCTCTTTCTCCTTCACATTGTATATTATGTCTATGTTACCGCTGTCATCAGGGTTGCCCGGCATTACCTGAATATCTTCGAAGAAACCCAGATTGAACACTTCACGCTGGCTCCTTATGACATCGGAGCGGCGGTAGCGTTGTCCGGGGATAGTCCTCAATTCCCTTCTGATGACCTTTTCTCTGGTCCGGAAATTGCCGGCAATGGTCACCAGATTGATGTTGGCCGGCGACGATTCCTTGATCGTATAAGCGATACTGATGATGCTGTCGGTGACGGTTTCCACCGGGACTATCGAACAATAGATATAACCCTCATCAGCATATGCGGTGTATAGGTTCTGCATGCTCTCTTCAGCGAACGAGAGATTGTAGATCTCACCGCTTTCCAGCTTCATCAGCTCGACGAGATACGCATCCGAGAACAATGTGTTGCCGTCGAATGCGATATCGCCCACGTAGTATTTCTGGTTTTCCTGAACATCGATCGTAATCGTGAACCGGTCGCCGATGACTTCGATGATCGGTTCTTCCACACCAACATCCAGAAATCCGTTCTCCTTATAATAAGCTTCTATCTTCTCGATGTCTTCTGCCAGCTTTTCCTCGGTGAGCTTCCCGGATCGCAGGAAACCGATCTCTTTGGTATCCATTTTCCCCTTGAGCTTGTTGTCCGGTATCGAGTTGTTTCCATTGAAGAGGATCTTACCAACGCGCGGCTGGATACCTTCTTCGATAATGAAGAACGCCTTGGCCTTGTTCAGGGTATCAATGACCACGCTATCTCTCACCGCGGTCTGGTAGAAATGCTTTTCCTTGTATAAGGCAAGAATTTTGGTGCGTGCCTCGAATATGGTCCGGTCGTTCAGAACCTGACCTGACCGAAATTCGATCTTCTTGCTGAGCTCACGGTCTTTTATCTTCTTGTTACCGCTGAACTCTGGTACACCCTTCAGGAAAGGAGCCTCTTCGACGATCACCTTGATGAAGATCCCATCGCCCACGATACTCGTATCAATCGCAATGAAGTTGAAGAGCCTGAGCTTGGCGAGATTGCTGATCGCTTCGGAGACCAGGTCCTCGGTGAATGTTTCGCCGCCAACAATGCCGCTCGACTGAATGATCAGCTGCCGGTCAGTCCATCTTGCGTCAACATCGACGTCGACAATAGTATAACCCAGGAGAAAGAATAGCAGCATCATTTTTGTGTGAACTCGATCTTTTCTCCCGACCGGACGAGTTTTATACGCTTGCCTTCTTTTATACTTCCCTTGAGAATGGCTTCGGACAGTGGATCTTCAATCAGTTTCCTGATCGTCCTCTTGAGAGGGCGGGCACCGAATTCTGAATCAAACCCGGTTTCCACCAGCAATTCCTTACTCCCAGCGTCCAGTTCCAGTTTCATGTTTTTCTCATGTAATCGCTCCTCGACCTCACTGATCAGGATATCGATTATCTTCTTCATGTCATCACGGTTCAGTTTCTTGAATACGATGATCTCATCGATACGGTTGAGGAACTCGGGCGAGAAAAGTTTCTTGACTTCCTCCATCAGTTTGGTCTTCATCTTTTCATGGGAGATCGTGTCGGATAGTTTGGTGAAACCCATGCCGTCACTGCGTTTTATCTCAGCAGTTCCGATGTTCGAGGTCATTATGATGACCGTGTTCTTGAAGTCAACCCTGCGACCGTAGCTGTCCGTGAGTTGCCCGTCCTCCAGTATTTGCAGCAGAATATTGAATACGTCAGGATGTGCCTTCTCGATTTCGTCGAAGAGCACAACTGAATAAGGTCTTCTTCTGACCTTTTCGGTCAATTGACCACCCTCCTCGTAGCCGACATAGCCGGGGGGAGCGCCGATCAAGCGAGACACATTGAATTTTTCCATGAACTCAGACATATCAAGGCTCACGAGTGAGTTTATGTCACCGAACAAGAATTCGGCAAGGCGCCGCGCGAGTTCGGTTTTACCGACGCCGGTAGGACCGAGGAATACAAAGGAACCGATCGGCCGCCGCGGGTCTTTCACTCCTGCGCGGCTGCGCCGCACGGCTTTAGCAATCGCCGTGATCGCCTCGTCTTGGCTCACGATCTTCTTCTGTAGTTCCTGTTCCATTTTGAGCAATCGCTTGGACTCGCCCTCTTCGATGCGCGAAACCGGTATACCGGTCCATCGTGATACAACGAACGCGACGTCTTCTTCGTTCACCGTCGGTCTTACCGCGGTTGTCACCTTGCTCTTATGCTGGAGTTCTTCGGTCAGTTTTCTCTGCTCGTCGCGTAACCGTGCCGCTTCTTCGAATTTCTGTTCGGACACGAGCTTTTCCTTTTTGACCTTGATATCACTGATCTGCATTTCGAGTTCGGTTGTGGCATCATCCTTGACGATCTTTGATAGCTTGACCTTGGCTCCGGATTCGTCGATGACATCAATCGCTTTGTCGGGCAGGAAGCGGTCGGTTATGTAGCGATTCGACAACTTGGCTGCCGCCTGCAAGGCCTCGTCCGTGTAGTTGATCTGGTGATGATCTTCGTATCTCTTGCGCAGGCCCTGCAGGATATTGATCGTCTCCTGCACGGTCGGTGGATTCACCATGATCGGCTGGAACCGGCGCTCAAGCGCACCATTCTTCTCAATATAGCGCCGGTAATCCTCGAGCGTCGTAGCGCCAACACACTGTATTTCACCTCTGGCCAGCGCCGGTTTGAGTATGCTTGAGGCATCGATCGCACCCTCGGCAGCACCGGCACCGACGATCGTGTGTAGTTCATCGATGAACAGGATCACGTCCTTGTTCCGGGTCACCTCGTTGATGACCGCCTTCAATCTTTCTTCGAATTGACCGCGGTATTTTGTCCCCGCGACGATTGAAGCCATGTCGAGCGCAACCACTCGCTTGTTCTTCAACGAGTCCGGTATGTTGCTCGCATTGATGTCCTGCGCCAGACCCTCGACGATCGCGGTCTTACCGACGCCAGCTTCGCCGACCAGCACCGGGTTATTCTTCTTGCGGCGCGATAACACTTGTATCACGCGCTCGATCTCTTTTTCCCGCCCGATTATCGGATCGAGCTTTTCCTCACGCGCAAGCTGCGTAAGGTCACGGGAAAACAATTCGAGTGCCGAGCCGCGCTGTTTACTGCGCGATTTGCTGGTCATCACGCCTTCGGGTCTGAGCAACTGTATGATCTCATTCTTAACTGTTTCATAGTCGACGCCCAACGATTCAAGTACCTGGGCGCCGAGGCTTTCGGGCGTACGGATTATACCCAATAGCAGATGTTCAGTGCCTACGTATGAGTGGCCGAAGTTCTTTGCCTCTTCCATGGCGTAATTAAGGCAGACACGCGCCTCATTGCTGAACGGTACATCAATCTTCCCACCCGGGCCGCTTTGAATTGAACTCTCGATGTTCTTACGCAACTCATTCAATTCAGTCCCCAGATTTATCAGCACCATTGCCCCGACTCCCTCGCCTTCTTTGATCATGGCGAGCAGTAGGTGCTCGGTACCTATGAAATTGTTTTTAAATCTCAAAGCTTCGTCGTGTGCCAAATGTAATATCTTCCTTACTCTCTCGGTGAATCTCTCTTGCAAAGCATCCTCCTTAATAAATCCATTCTAGTCAAAATTCATTATTTGTCAACTCTTTTGACAATTGGGATACCTGCTTGGTTTAACACAGTTTTATCGGAGAAGTACAGGACCCGGCATAAATTGCAGTATGTCTGCGTAGGGCGATCAGGCAGTGGCAAAGCGTGCCAAGAAATTGAAGAATGCAGGGGGTTTTTTTACGAGTCTTAGCTGGCGTAATCGACGCGTCCAGGTTCTGCCGACACATGCACCAACGTACTCCAGGTGCTCACTGGTGTAGACCCGGCGTGGGATGGCTAGCCTGAAATACTCTTCAAAGACACCGCCTCGGATGCCGTAATTGACGAAGACCTGGGCGGCGAGCGAATATGAGAAATAACGCTGTCTTTTGGGTATTACCACAACCGCGTGCCCGCCTACGGGTTCAAATATGTGGACTCCGTTGTTTATGAGTGTCTGAGCCAGTAGCCGTATGCTGGAAATATGGGCGCGCAGGAAATCCTCGTCAACTGCGTCTGCGAGCCCAAGGTTCATGGCGGCCAGGTCGCGGGCCGCTAAACCACCAGCACTGGGAAAGGATTCCTTGCGTAGGACCAAGTAGCTCAACTGCTCGTGAAGAGTCTTCTCGCGCAGTCCGATAAAACCACCGATATTCACCAGACCGTCCTTCTTGTTGCTGAGGTAAAGGATATCGCAATTGTCAAACATACGGCGGCAAATCCCCTTGATGCTCGAGCCCATTTCGCCCCTTTCTTTGATCAGGTAGGCATTATCCGCAAACCGGCACGCGTCAAGGATGAGCAAGATCCCGTGCTTGCGGGTTATGCGCCTGACCGCTTCGATATTCTCTAAGGAAACTGGCTGACCGCCCTTGATGTTATTGGTTACGGTCAGAACGACGGCTCTTACGCGCTTTGATTTCTTGATAGTGCTCTGCATTCGGTCAATGTCGATGTTACCCATGAAAAGCGGGTCCTTTGCCGGCAGGTCGATCGCATGACAGCCAAGGGCCCGTACGTTGGCACTCGTCGTCTCAAAGTGCGTGTTGGCAAGCACGATATCACCTTTCCTTAGTAGCAGGCTGAACAATAGACTCTCCGCGCTCCTGCCTTGATGTACGGGTTGTATATAGGGGAAACCCGTGAGCTGGCGGGCACTCACGAGGAATTCCTCAAGCGATTGTTGTCCGGCAAAATCCTCCCTTGCATGGAGCATCGCCGACCATTGCTCGGCGGTCATTGCCCCGGTCCCGGAGTCAGAAATGAGATCGATCATCACGTACTTGGCCGGAATCCCGAACGTATTGTAACCGGCCACCGCAATCACTTTCCGTCGTGTGCTTTGACTGACGCGGGGGAGGGGTTCTACTGCTTTTATTCGGTACGGTTGCATCTAGTCTATGGATTGCAGCTTCTCGCGCAATGTGCGGTTCTCTGGATCCAGTTCTACGGCTTTTTCATAGGCTCTTCTTGCCTCATCTGGTTCGTTCAATTCCCGGTAGACATCACCCAGATGCTCAAAGATCACGGCATCCTCAACTATTTCGGCCGCCTTTCTGAGTTCTTGTGCGGCCTCGTCATAGCGGCCCATCATGTAGTATACCCAACCCCGAGAATCTATGTAGTAGCCATTGTCCTTGTCGATCTCTAGGGCCCGGTTGACCAGTTGTAAGGCATAGTCGAGGCTGTCGTTCTGCTCGGCATATGTATAGCCGACATAGTTCAAGGCAACAGCGTTCAGTGTGTCGATTTCGAGAATTCGTTGGAAAATACGGAAGGTCTCTTCGTCGCGATCCAGGTCTGATGTGATACCCGCGAGGGATTGTAAGGCCGCGATATTCCTTGAATTTTCTTTCAATGCTTTCCGGTAAAAATAATAGGCGGGCGTCTGTCTGCCCTGGGTTTCTGCGATCGCGCCCAGTAAATAATATATCTGCGACCGATCTCCACCACGGTAAGCGGCCTCGGCAAAGGCATGCTCGGCCAGCTCATAGTCCTGTTGCTCAATGGCTATGAATCCTAGGTAAATCCATAACTCTACGAAATCCGCATCAATGCGGATCGCGCGGTACACTTCAGTCAGTGCCTGATCATAATCTTCCTGCTCGAGGTGTATCCGGGCAAGGTAGAAAGCGGAATAGCTATCCTGGGGATCGTGGCGCAGCGCGATATAGAATGCATCTGATGCCGCCTCCGGCATTCCCAGTTTGTAGTATGCGAATCCCAGGCTCCGGCGCACATGTGTGTTACTTGGTTCAGTCATCAGAATGCGGCCTGCTAGGTCAATCACCTCTTCGTAGCGGTCGATTTCGGTATAGAGATCCAATAATCGTTGTGCGATGTTCGGGTTGAATGATCCTTCATTGGCTACTTCGTAGTAGTGAATAGCAGAGTCCTTGATTCCGATCATATCAAAACCAGTTCCGATACCCATAATCGCCGCAATATTGGTTGTGTCCTTTGCATAGCCAAGCCGGTAGTAATCGATCGCGGAGATGTGGTCGTTCATGCGGCCGGCGAGCGATGCAAGTTTCAAGTAAACATCGGCGTTGCGCATCTCCTCGGGCATGCCTTCGAGCGTAGTAATGGCTTGCTTGACGTTGTTGCTCGCTTCTAACAGCGTGGCAATCGCAAGGTAGATTTCTTGATTGCCCGGCTCTAGCTCAAGCACCTTTTCATAGAGAACGAGCGCTTCGCTGATATCCCTTCTCCCCACGTGGCCGAGAGCAAGGATCTGAAGTAACTGTGTATCATCGGGTGCGATTGTCAGTGCTTGTTCTATATACACGATGCCATCATCAAAGCGCTGTTCTGTGTAAAGGGCGCTGGCGAGTGATATGTAAATCTCGATCGCGTCCGGTGCCATATCGAGTGCTTTCTTATAATGTTCGATCGCTTCGCTGATCTTGCCTTCAAGCTCCAGCTGATTACCGATGCTATATAGTTCATATGCGCTATCGTTGTTGAACAGAAAGAACGATAGCGTTAGAATTCTAAGTATAGTGACAATAGCCATAGTCCATCCGGGCTTTTTAAGGGATCATTGTTGTAGAGATTGTAATTAAGGCCGAGACCGATGCGCCGCGCATCCTTGCGGTAATACGCCTGCACGCCGAGTAGGTGTTGGTGATAGTATGATGTGTCACCTTTGGCAATGGTGAAGCTGGGTCTCACGTCAATACCGAAATGATCGGTTGAATGAAGATTGAGCATT
>JASFEK010000099.1:0-7110 GCA_050124875.1 Caldifarciminota bacterium
CTTCGCTCGCATCATCATTACATTCTCAGTGATCGCCGCCATTTTCGCCATCATCGTCCTATCCAGCCTTTTATCGTCTTCTATGAGCCCTGTCTCAGCCTTTTCGAGCCTTTTTTATTTTATCTTACGCCACCATTGCGTAGCGATCGGTGATTCTTTTCCGAGCAGATAAGGTGAATTTAGTTTCTTGATAACAATGCCCTCGTGGCCTTTTCCTACTTCTGAAGAATAGTCTCTCTTCACATTCGTTAGCTTCTTTCCCAAAATACAGAAGAAAGGTGGTTTTATGTTTATCTCAGAGAGCATGCGCTTTCGCGTTTTCAACGTTTTCTTGCTCACATTCACGCCTTTTAGATATATTACGTCGAAGACGTATACCATTGGTTTCACTTTCGGTTTCTTGGCGAAGAGTGATGGGATGAAGCGCCGGCCTCCGGTCGAGTACAACTCGCAGTCAAGTATAGTGCCTTTGGGAATTGCTTCTTCTAGTTCTTCAAGCACGTAGAGTAATTTGGAAGACCAGTTTGGCTTACGTTCAAGACGACGTCCCCAGCATTCGGTCTGGCCGTTTTTGCAGCGTATGATCTGCATGCGCCAGCCGTCGATTTTGGGTTCGTATATCCATTCGTCACGAATCTTCTCACCGAAATAGGGGATAGGCTGCATGAGCCAGACTGGACCGAACCGCACGACTAATTATAGAGCAACCTATAATTGAGTCAAGGCAGACTTCGTTAAGTCATCATGTCACTTACCTAGTATATCAGAATATCAGAGGATCAGCAGGCAGGACTTCAATTGCGAATTTCGAAATGCGGATTGCGAAAAAACCTAGCAACTGACGCACGATGCATGATTCACGATACTGGAGAGCAGAGTCACTATGTCACCAAGTCATTGAGTCAATCGTGAACGATGCTGTCTGGTTGCAGCGTACGGCGTCAGGCATAGAGTATTGCGTCAAGCGTTAAGTGAGATTGCCGCGTCGGCCCGTATTATATTAAGGGAGGAACCTGAATACGGGACTCCTCGCAATGACGTGGGGGGTGGTGGATTTGTGATTAGATCGCCTGTCCTGACGCTAACGGCGTACGGCGTCAGGCGTGTGGCGTCAAGCGTTCTTAGTGAATCCGCTCGCCGATCGGGGTGTGGCCTCGTACGTCCTTTATTAATACGTCAACGATCGTACCGGGCTCAACGCGTTCTTCAACGACAACGTCTTTGTTGCCGCGTGTCTTGCCGCGAGAGGCGCCGCCGCGGGCCGGTCCCTCGATCATGATTTCGTACTTTTTGCCTTTCATCTGCTCTGATTTTTCTTTGAAGATCCTATTTTGAATTTCGATCAGCTTGCGCAGCCGGTGCTTGATCGTATCTTCGGCCAGGGGTTTGAACTGGCTCGCCTTGGTATTGTGCCGGGTCGAGTAACGGTACATGTAGGCATTGTCAAATCTTATTTCCTTGACCAGAGCGATTGTTTCTTCATATTCACCGGTCGTTTCTGTGGGGAACCCGACGATGATGTCAGTGGTGATGGATGCTTCGGGTAGGTTCTTGCGTATATGTTCAATCAGCGCGCGGTATTTTTCTATTGTATATTTGCGGTTCATCATTTTCAGAATGCGGTTGTTGCCGGATTGCACGGGTAAGTGGAACCACTCACAAATAGTATCGTGGTCCTTTATGGCTTGAACTGTTTCTTGGTCGAAATCCTTGGGATGCGATGTGAGGAAGCGCAACCGAGATATACCCTTGGTGGCAGCAGCTTTCTTGAGCAGGTCCGTGAAATCGATGTTTCCGTGATGATACTCGTTCACGTTTTGACCGAGAAGCGTAATATCCTTGACTCCTTGTTCTGCCAGGTGTGTGAGTTCAGCGCAGATGTCATCAGCCGGCCTCGAACGCACCGGCCCGCGCACGTAAGGGACAATGCAATATGAACAATAATTGCTACATCCGCGCGTTATTGAAACGAATCCGGATACACTCGATGCTACAGGATACACGCCATGATAAGTTTCGTGTTCTGGTCGGGTATCGATGATCCTGGTGCCGGTCTCCATGATCTGTGAAACGTATTCGCTGATGCGGCGGTATGAATCCGGGCCGAGCACCAGGTCAACAAAATCCAGTGTCTTAGTGATCGTGTCGGCCTTTTCTTTGGCCAGACAGCCAACTACCGCAAGGACTCGTCCCTTCTGCCGCTTCCAGCCTTTCAAGCCAGATATGTAGGCTAGCGCACGGTTTTCGGCATGTGCTCTCACCGTACAGGTATTTATGATGTAGATATCTGCTGCATCCGGTTTCGCGACCGGTTGAAATCCGTGGTCCATCAGTATCCGGCTCATGATCAACGAGTCGTTCTTGTTCATCTGGCAGCCGAACGTCTTAATCAGAAATTTCTTGCTCATAAGCGGGAAGTGTGGATTACACACGTGATTTTTCGATTCTCTTCACTGCAGCGCGCGTATGATTCGCATCCACATCGCGAATGACCACGTCGACGTGCTTGTTTATGGGACACGGGCCGTCGATCTCTATCCTGATGTAATTACCAGTGAGGCCGATGCATTCGGTATCATCTTGTTCTATGATGACATCGAATGATTTATTCAAAAGTGATTTCCGAAATTCGTAATTCTTTTCATTTACCAACCTTTTCAACTGCCAGAGCCGCTTCTTCTTTTCGGTAGCCAGCACTGGATCGCCCAGGATAAAGGCTTCGGTGCCCGGCCTTGGTGAATAAGGGAAGACATGAACATGGGTGAAAGGGTGTTTTGCCACGAAATTGTAGGTGTTCATGAATTCATCCTCACCTTCACCAGGGAAGCCGACGATTATATCGGCGCCGATTGCTACATCATCGAAATTGCCGTGGATGAGGTCAATTAGCCGGGAAAGGTAATGCATGTCATAACCGCGGTTCATCCTGTCCAGGATTTCACCATCGGCGCTTTGAATAGGAATGTGGAGGTGATGGCAAAACGGTAGTGATTTTAGCACCTTGACCAGCTGTTTGTTTATGAAGAGAGGTTCAATAGACGAAAGACGGATACGCGGCAGATTCTTCATTCCTGCGATGCCGGAGAGTAGGCCCTCGAGGTTTCGGCCTATGTCCTTGCCGTACAGGCCGATGTTCGCGCCAACCAGAACCACTTCCTCATAACCTTGAGAGTATGCCCAGGCGATTTCATCCTCGACATCACACGGTTTCTTGCTTTCAACATGAGTGCGTACCTTAGAGACGATGCAATAAGTGCATTGCATGTCGCAGCCGTCCTGGATCTTGAGGAAATAACGCGCCTTGTCAGGTTTTGGTCTGGTTTTACTTATTATCGGGTTACGCGCGACATTATCGATTACACGTTCGGCCGGTGCGTATTTCTCCGGATGAAGCCGGCAGGCACATCCGCTGGCGACGATCGTTGCGCCGGGGAATTTCCGGAGCGCCTGGCGGAATTTCTTCAGGGATTTGGTTTCGGCTTCTTTTGTGACGCAGCAGGTGTTGACGATGACAAGGTTGTCCAAATCGGACAACTCCTCAAGCAGACAATAGCCCTCGTACTGATTGAGCTTACATCCGAGATTTATAAGCTTAGGCAAACTTGCTTACGCTATTCTTCTTGCTCCGCTTGTTTTTGAGAATCCAGTATGTCACCAATGGTAAACTTGTCTGGCGCCGGCTTTGGTGCTTCTTTCTTCTTAGGCGGCGCTTTGTAGACCTCTTTCTCGCTGAGGATGATTCTGCGCAATCGCGGATTTATCTTACGTACCGTGACTTCAATCTCTTCACCCAGGTTGTAGAGGTCTTTTGGTTTCTTGCCCCGTCGTGAAAGGTAGTTTGCGGGAATGAATTCCTCGACACCACCTTCAAGCACGAGCCGTATGCCCTTGGGCAGAATATCACTGATCTTGCCGTTTACCTTGGATCCCTCGGGGAATTTCTCGACGAAGCTTGTGAAGGGATCTTCTTTACAGTGCTTGATGCTGAGCGATATTCTACGGTTCTTACGGTCGATCGTGCAGAGCACAGCCTCGACCTTTTGCCCCTTGCGTAGATAATCTGACGCTTTCTTTACCTTCTTGTCCCAGAAAAAGTCATTGACATGAATAAGCCCTTCGACGCCGTCGATGATCTGTACGAAAGCACCGAAATCCTTGAGATTGGTTACCTTGACAACCACTTTCTGTCCAACCTCTAGCTTTTCATCGACCATTGACCATGGATCCGGTTTTGTTTGCTTCATGCCGAGCGAGATCCGTTGTTCATTACGGTCGATAGAGAGTACCACAGCTTCGACTGAATCACCTGCCTTGAGGATTGATGAAGGATTCTTGATCTCTTTTGTCCATGACATCTCGGAAACGTGAATAAGTCCTTCAATGCCCTTCTCAAGTTCGACGAACGCGCCGTAGTCGACAACGCTGGTAACCTTGCCCTTTACCTTGGTCCCGACTGGGTACTTGTTCTCGATGGCTTCCCACGGGTGTGGCGTGAGTTGCTTTAAGCCAACTGCGATCCGGCCCGTCTCACGGTCCATGATCAGGATCTTGATTTTGATCTTATCATTGACTTTTACCGCTTCGGCCGGGTGCGTTATCTTCAACCAGGAAATGTCAGTGATGTGGAGCAGTGCATCGATACCACCGATATCAATGAAGGCACCGAAGTCAGTAATATTCCGCACGGTTCCTTCAATAACATCACCAACCTTCATTTTGCTGAAGATGCGTTTGCGGGCCTTTGCCTGTTCTTCTTCGAGGGCAAGTTTTCTTGAGACGACGATGTTCTTGCGCAACATGTTGATCTTGACGATCTTGACTTCGGCTTTCTTGCCGATCAGTGATTCACTATTTGGCTGGGATCTGTATTCGATTTGCGAGCTGGGTAGGAATGCTTCGACGCCGATCAGGTCAACCGAATAACCACCCTTTATGCGTTTCTTTATCGTACATGACGCTGTTTCACCGTTCTCGTAGATATGTTTTATTTTATCCCAAGCCAGCTGGAAGTCAGCCTTCTTCTTGGAAATAACGGGAAAACCCTCGCGGTCTTCGTATGCTTCGAGAAACACATATATCTCTTTGCCTTCTGCCGCATCATCGTGATTGGTGAATTCTTCAAGCGTTAAAAAACCTTCGGCCTTGAGGCCCAGATTGAGCAGGACCCCATTTTCTGTCCTTTTTATGATCGTTGCTTTGATAATATCACCCTCGCGGGGTGTTATAAAAGATTCCTCCAGTAACTTGTTCAGATCTTCTTGTGTAATATCTTTCATTTGGCTATAAATCCTCCTTTGAATAGTTTTGCTATTCCGGCAATTATATTGATTTTTCATGCCTTGTCAACATCCGGTGCACGTATCTTGGGGGTCAATAGTGATTTTCTGCTGCAGCTAGGTGTAAGCGTACAATATCTTTCTCGTTCCTCCGGTGCATTTGACTTTTGCTACCAGATGGATATAATTAGCAGAAAATATGCTAAGAGGAGGCATGAATGAGATATTTGCTGATTGCTGCACTCCTGTTTGCTGCCTGCGGCGTGCAAAAGGAGCAAGAAACAGTGGTTAAGAAGAGTGGAGTTCCCTACATGATGATCTCGGTGAAGGGTTATGGCGAGATCGGAATAGAGCTATATCCTGATAAGGCTGCCAAGAATGTGAAAAATATGATTGAATTGGCGGACAAGGGTTATTTCAATGGCTTGATATTCCATCGGATTATACCCGGTTTTGTGATCCAGGGCGGATGTCCCAAGGGCGATGGCTCGGGTACCCCAGGTTATGAGATAGAAGACGAGATTTCCGCCGGCCTTAAGCATTTGAAGGGGACGGTTGCTATGGCTAACCGTGGCCCAAACACAAATGGTTCGCAATTCTACATTTGCCTCGCTCCCCAGCCCGGGCTCGATGGCCGCTATACCATAATCGGGCAGGTAGTGCAGGGGATGGATCTTGTCGATCGTATCGGCACTGTGCAGACCGGACCAAGAGATAAACCGGTGACTGATGTCGTAATGGAAAAGGTCTGGATCGAGAAATAGAATTGAGTCGTAAGACGATTTGGATCATTATCAGTTCGCGAAAAGGCGGTCATACATATCCTTGCCACGCTATCTATTCGTATATTGCATCCCGGGCTGATGGCTTTGATCCAAAGATCGTTAATACGCTTGACTTCTCATCATCATTGTCCCTCATGGACAGACTCGGCAGGCTGGGAGATTTGAGATTACGGGGTCTTTACCGGGAAGGCTACCGGAATCTACAAGGAGACAGTCAGCTTCTTAAAGGTATGTACCGTTTTACCGAAAGCGTGGTGTATCAGCATAGTAAGATTAAAGAAAAACTGGTTCATACCTTTGGGCCACCTGATATACTGGTGTCGATTCAACCGGAAGTCAATGTGCTTGCGCGGCGATTCAAGACTTGGTTTCCTGTACCTTTCCACACGGTGATCATAGACCTGGCGATCCACGGGTTATGGATAAACGAACATATCGATAGATACTATGTCGCGAATGAACCACTAAGGCATGAGTTGATGGATTATGGAGTTCCTGAGAACCGTGTCACGGTTGCCGGCATGCCGTTGAGAAATGGATTTGCCACGGTTGGCCTCAGAAGTGTCAGAGAGATGAGAAAACAGCTTGGTCTTACACCCAACTTGCATACCGTATTACTCGTCGGCGGTCTCCTGGGCACGATGCTCGATTTCGATGGCGTGATTAAGGCGATCTTAAGCTTGGATATGCCGATACAGATCGTTGCTGTCTTTGGAAAGAATGAGGCGGCCCGTAACCGCATCCAAGGCGTGGCTAGCAAGTACCGACATCCGATTCACCTATACCGCACCGTCTCCAACATGCATGAATTGATGTGGGCATCGGACCTTGTCGTCAGCAAACCGGGTTCGGTAACCATGGCTGAGGTTCTGAGTTTGGGGAAGCCGCTAGTGGCTATTAGTCCTTTGGCTGGTTCGGCTCAGGAACTGAGGTTTGCTCATTTCCTGAAAGAAGAGGAGGCAGGTTTTTGGATCAAGGATACAAGTGAGTTGAGTCCGGTGCTCATCAGAATGTTCCGTGATCGAACCAGTTACGCGCGCATCAGTCAG
>JASFEK010000100.1:0-7042 GCA_050124875.1 Caldifarciminota bacterium
CTTGCGCAGCTCGGCGAGCCAATGAGAATTCTACTCGCATCCTTCTTTTGATGCATCTATATCGTGCACGCTAATCGTTTCCGATAAGAAGTCTTTGGTCGCATGGTTTATGGGACTTTTCGAGATAGCACTGAACGTCGTGATAATCTTGCACGAAACCGCCACCCACGTATATCCCAGCTCTGCTCATTACCTCTTGACACATAGCCGTAAATGCATATAATGACTGACTAGTCAGTCATTATAAACCATTCCCCTTAAATACGGTCTAATGGTTGAGCGTTTGAAATATGAGAAAAAAAGAAACTAACATAAAAGAAAAGATTACCAAACATGCCCTGAAAATCTTCTCCCAGAAAGGATTTTTCAGGACTACGATAGATGACATTGCCCAGGCGACAGGCGTAGCCAAGGGCACGATCTACCTTTACTTCAAGGACAAGCAAGATCTCTACATCGCAACGATTGACGAATACTTCAGCCAAGCAATTGCCACACTCACGGCAATACAAGCTAAGTCAATCACACCCAGCGAAAAAATGGAAGAAATTGCGGTTAATTTTGTCGACTATATTAAACAATTGAAGACCAGTCACATGCTTTTCACGTTTGAAAACATCAATCTGAAAGGCAAGACACTCAAGCAAATGCATACCGTTATAGAACCTCAGATACATAGAATGATTGAGATCATCAGCAACATCATAAGGAATGGCATCCGCAATAATGAATTCCGCAAGGTCGACCCCAAGATCGCCGCTTTCTATTTTATCAGTACAATACGGACGATCTTCCTGAGTGATTTCTACACATCGGATGTTCCGTTCCGGACCGAGTCTGTACTGAAATTATTTTTCGAAGGATTGAAAAGAAGGAGGTAGCAAGCATGTTATTATCCGGGATCCTAGCAGCAACGCTTCTCTTCGCAGCCGGTGACAACATAGAGTTATCAATTGGCCCGAGCTATTCATCATATCTCCTGTTTCAGAATGATGAAGAAGCCATAGGAAAATGGAATTTAGGCGGTGAAATAGCCGTCGACAATGTCATACCAAATATCGGTTTCAAGTTACGGGGAACCAAACTGAGTTATGAAGCACCCCCTGAACAAGGACCATATGAATGGGAATACACGCCAATCAGCGTCTGCGCCAGTTTCAACATACTACCATTCATCAGAATACCTTGGTTCAAGGCGACCATAGAAACTGGTCTGGGGTATTACATGTGGCGTGGCTTGTACAACGGTGAAGTACTTATTCTCCCCACCGGTGAAAAGGCTGAGGAAAAGGACATTGGTTTTGTTGGCGGTCTCACTGTTCAGGTAAGGCCAATAAGATATCTGGGCATCGAATATGCTATGCGTTATAACTATCTGGCCAGTGCTGAAATATACAAATACGGTTTCGAAGACAAGGATGACAAGATATGGGAAAATGGTGTCGGTGTTAAATTCATAATTCCCCTATGAGTCAAACGCAACTATTACCTTTAGAAAACAGAGCAAAAAAGGCATTTAGGAGGTTTTCATGATGTTAATTTGTGCCCTTCTTATCGGCATGGCAAATGGCGACACGTTGATCTTTACCGTGGAAGAGGCGATCGATTTTGCCCTCAGGAATAATCCTGAAATGGAACAGCTGACAATAGAGGTGCAGAAATCAGAGGAACAGGTCGGACAAGCAATCTCAAGTTTCTACCCGAGCGTCTCTGCAAGCGGTTACTATGCATACGTTACAGATGTCCCGATCATAGAATTTGATAGTATTCCAATACCGTTCGGAAGCAATGAAAACTATCGACTGGAAGTTTCGCTACAGCAAGTGCTTTTTGCCTGGGGCAAATTGTACAATGCCTATAAGATATCCGACATTGGACACGATATTGCTGAACTAAGCCTGGCAAGAAAACAACAGGAAATCCGTTATGCCGTCACTGATGCGTTCTACGGTCTGCTCGTGCTAGACGAATACCTGACGCAAGCCCAGGCGAGTCTAGAACAGCTCGAAAGATTCGCTGCGTCCGTTGAAACGCGGTACAAGGCCGGGCTGGTCTCCCAGTTCGATCTACTCCGCGCGACGGTCCAGCTTGAAAATCTCAAACCAGTCGTCATTCAAGCCGAGAATACACTGAATCTGGCCCGTGAGGGCTTCAAACTTCTTCTGGGCATGGAGCTGGACAACGAATTCCGGCTCTCCGGCGAACTGAAAATGGTTGAAGAAGAATTCGTGCTCGATGAATTGATAGACCACGCTATGGAGCACCGGGTGGAAATCAAGAACCTCATGAATACAGAAAGAATTGCACGGCTGAGCCAAGCTATCACAAGACGCACGAATCTGCCGACTCTGGTCGGCGGCGCCACGTACACACGCACAAAACCGTTCAGCTTCACCGGTGATGAATGGGGTTCCAGTTTGACCTTTAATCTCGGCTTCCAGTGGCCGCTGTTCAGTGGTTTCAGCAATCTGCACAAAAGCCGTGAAGCTGCACTCATGCTTAAAGAGGCACGACTGGGCTTAGAGAATCTGGAAAGAGCGGTTCAAGTCGAGGTGAAACAGTCGTATTTGAGTCATTTGGCCGCCAAAGAGGCGATCGATGCCGCCCAGGAAAATGTTGGACAGGCAGAAAAAGCATTTGAAATCATCGAAACAAGATATAGGAACGGTCTAGCGACGAATCTTGAAGTATTAGACACCGAGCTTGCATACCGGCAGTCGCGGGTGAATTATCTCACCGCACTCAAGAATTACAATACTTCGCTAGCCGAGATCTACAAGGCAATTGGTAAGGAGGAATAAGTGAGAAAGTGGTTGATCATCATAGTAGTCGTCGCTGTCATACTTATCGCTGCCGCCGTAAGAATCGGCGCATCACGACGCGGCGCACAAACCGAGGAATTCGTTCAGAAAGTCGCGGTCGAGGTCATGCCTGTGATCCGCGGTAATGTAAGCAGTACTTGTGAGGTGTTGGGTAGCATACTGGCGGACAAGACAGCACAGGTCTTTCCAGAAACAATGGGTCGCATAACGAGGATTCTAGTGAGAGAAGGATCCTATGTGGCAAAAGACAATAATCTAATGGCGATGCGTAACGAAACAATCGGCTTCGAATACGAGGAAGGATTCATCAAGTCACCGATCAATGGAAACGTCGCAAGCCTCATGGTCGATGTCGGTGCCATGGTAACACCACAAGCTCCGGTTGCCGTGGTCATGGATTATGCTCGCGTGCAGGTGAAATTCAATGTCGCTGAGGCGAATATGAACTGCATAAAGAAAAACGACCGTGTCACCGTAAAGATCGATGCTATGCCAAATGAAGATTTTCAAGGCATTGTCTCCGAGGTTACACCCGTAGTCGATCCGATGACGCGTACGTTCGGTGTCACCGCGATCATCAGCAATTCGAAAAGGCATCTACGGCCGGGCATGACAGCACGTGTAATTATCAACCTCGGCGCAAGGATTGACGTTTTGGTCATACCAAGAGACGCCTTGTTGGACGGTTACTTATTCGTGGTTTCGGACAGCACTGCTGAAAGGCGTGACGTTATCTCCGGTATTATTGGTGATGAGAATGTTGAGATCATCAGCGGCGTAAGCGACGGCGAGAGAGTCGTTGTGGTCGGACAGCAGAGACTCGCAGGTGGAGAAAAAGTACGTCCCATACTAAGGAGTGAGCTATGAACCTAACCGATGTATCAATAAAAAGACCGCTTACAATATCAATGGTCTTTTTGGCCATTATTCTCTTTGGCTTCATATCGGTCACCAACCTCCCCGTGGACCTTTTCCCTAACGTAACATTCCCGATGATGATCGTGCTCACGACCTACCCCGGTGCCGGGCCCGAAGAAATCGAAACACAAATAACTGAACCCTTTGAACAGACACTGGGAACGGTGAACAATATCAAGAAAGTCACATCGACCACATCAGAGAATATCTCGAATATATTCCTTGAGTTCGATTGGGGAACCGATCTCGACGCAGCGTCGAATGATGTCCGCGATCGTCTCGGATTCATTACCCCTTACATACCTGAGGATGCAGACCTGCCACTCATCTTCAAGTTCGATGTATCTCAACAACCGGTTGTCATGTACAATATCTCAGGCGATATCGATCCCCTCGAACTCGACCAAATTGCCGATGACATTGCCGATCGTTTGCAGCGTGTCGGCGGTGTTGCCGCCTCATACGCGATGAGCGGCACGATGCGGGAGATACAGGTCGTACTGGATCCAATCAAGTTAAAAGGCACGGGAATCACGTCGGACCAAATAATGCAGACGCTGCAAGCCCAGAATATCAACTACCCACTGGGAAATGTCGAGTCCGGACGAAAAGTATATATCGTACGCACAATCGGTGAGTACGAAAACCTTGATGAAATCGAAAAGACCATCGTGGGCAGCAGTAACGGCATCCCGGTTCTACTCTCTCAGGTTGCCGACGTTCGGGAACAAGCATCGGAAACATCATCGATCTCGCGGACCAATGGTATTCAATCGATCTGGGGCATCGCGCAGAAGCGCACGGATGCGAATTCGGTAAACGTCGGTAATGCTCTCGTAGCTGAACTGGAAGTAATAAAGAAAGAGCTGCCGCCCGGAGTTAAGATCGACGTGATGTTCAATCAGGCCGACTTCATAACCCGGTCAGTGCAAAGCACCGCACAAACGCTCGTGATGGGCGCCATTCTTGCGGTCATTGTGCTGTTCCTATTCCTTGGGAGCTTCCGCTCAACACTATACATGGGTGTCGCAATTCCGATCGCCATCTTCTTCGCGCTATTCTTCATGTACCTGTTCAACATGAGTCTCAACATCATCTCGCTTGGTGGTCTGACCATCGCCATTGGTATGGTCCTCGACTCCGCAATCGTTGTGTTCGAAGCGATCTTCCGTCGCAAGGAGAAGGGTGAAGAACCGAAGACTGCGGCGAGCACGGGCGCCAGAGAGGTGGGAATGGCAATCACCGCTTCAACCCTCACCACGGTTGCCGTGTTCTTGCCTTTGCTTCTGGTAAGAGGATTTGCATCCGTATTCTTCCGACCACTCGCACTCACTGTGACTTTTGCACTCGTTTCTTCGCTCATCGTCGCATTGACGATAATCCCCATGCTGTCGGTCAGATTCAAGACCGTCAAACGCCGGAAATTCGGCGAGAGATTGAACAAATTCTATACTGGATTAGAAGCAAGATATGTAAAACTGATCAGATGGGCTTTGAATCACCGTCTCATTATCATTTTAGGTACGATCGGTGTCTTCGTTATCAGTCTCTTTCTCGTGCCGTTCATCGGGACCGAATTGAGTCCAGATGTAGACCAGGGTGAGATCATCATCGAAGCCGAGATGCCCGTCGGAACGAATCTCTGGGTTACGGATTCGGCAGTCAAGAAACTGGAGCAAATAATCATCGACGAAGTACCTGAGATTCAAATCCTTTCGACGTCGATTGGCAGTGGGGAAGGTGGTTTTTCAAGTCTTTTCAGTGCCACTACCGGCCCACATGCCGCTCAAATATACCTGGAACTCGTTTACCGCGAACAACGGAACCGTTCTGTTAAACAGATCCAACGTGATTTACGACCGAAGATTACCGGAATCATTCCAGGACTCAAGGTGAAATACGCAACACAGCAGTTCTCAATGTTTGGTGGCGGACGACCGATCGAGATAAAGATCCTTGGCTATGATTTTGCGCAGGCGACTCGTTTATCAAACATCCTGATGGATACCCTCGAAAGCGTTGAAGGATTGGTCGATTTGGAATCGAGCATTGCCGAAGGCAAACCCGAACTCCGATTGGTCATCGACCGGCAGAAAGCAGCGAATTTCGGACTGACGCCTTACCAAATCGGCCAGGTGTTACGCACCAGGGTTGAGGGCGTTGTCGCCAGCCAGTACCGCCGAAAAGGCAATGAGTACGACATCAAATTAATGTACGACAAGAAATACCGTGATAACCTCAGTGAAGTGAGTTCCATGACCATAACCACGCCGATGGGTGACGTGCCAATACAAAACTTCATTAAGGACACGATCGCCGTAGGCCCGGTCAAGATCGACCACGAGGACAATTACCGTCTTGTGACGGTGAGCGGTAACGTCGAAGGTCGTGACCAAGGCAGTGTGGCGGGCGATGTTGAGGAAATCATGAATTCGATCGCGGTGCCGGCTGATTTCACCATGGAATTGGCTGGCGGGTATGAAGAACAGGTAGAAACATTCCGCGACCTCTTCTTCGTTATCATCCTAGCCGTGGTTCTCGTCTACATGATCATGGTCGGGCAGTTCGAGTCATTCCGGGAACCATTCATTATCATGTTCACGATACCGCTGGCTCTCATCGGCGTACTCTGGATGCTTTTCTTCACAGGCACGACCCTCAACATGCAGAGTCTACTCGGTGTACTACTCTTGGGCGGTATCGTGGTCAACAATGCGATCGTCTACATCACCTATGCCAACCAGTTACGTCGGAAAGAAGGCCTGGTATGTAATGAAGCGGTCGTCGAAGCAGGCCGGGTGCGTATGCGTCCGATCTTGATGACTGCTTTTACCACGTCGTTCGGCTTGATACCAATGGCACTGGGCATCGGTGCTGGTAATGAGTTACGCGCACCTATGGCACGTTCAGTCATTGGCGGTTTAATGGTCGCGACGTTCTTGACGTTGGTCTTCATTCCTGTACTCTACACCCTGTTCGAAAGAAAGAAGGACAAAGCCTGCGAAATGCCGGCTACAAAGGCGAAATAACTAGCTACTAACCCCGCATCCTGTCGTCAACTCCCACCATAATTTGTGGGTAGACGGGATGCGGGTTTACCTTTCCCCCTGGTCATTGCGCGTCTAAGCACTCTACCGTCATTGCGAGGAGTTCGTATTCATAGGTCTTTGTGAATATGAAACGAACGACGTGGCAATCTCCCCTCGAGACTGTCAATCTTCTCGACAAGATCGAAGGATAAGATGCTTACTGTTCGAGTGAGCGAAGTGAATCGAGAACGTGTATTAACGCTCTACGCTTTA
>JASFEK010000101.1:0-7019 GCA_050124875.1 Caldifarciminota bacterium
ATAGTTCTCCAAAAGCGGTCATATCAGCGTAAAGCCGGGATGCGATACGGCGCACGCATGACTCAAAATCAATATCAGTAACGCCTATTAGATGTGTGAACAATCTACCGAAGACATTTCGCATCATGCCGAGTGTGTTCGTAGACCACACAAGCGGTTTTATAAGACCGGGAGACATGTCAGACACGAGGCGCCGGGAGTAAACGGTCTTGTCCAGAAGTGTGGTAATGGGGCGGGATTGCAGGAAATAGAACTGACTGCCGTTCCAGACCCACTCGATATCTTGTGGCCGCCTCATGCGACTGGCAATCCGGTTGGCCTGCTCAGCAAGTGTGAGTACCAATCCTTGAGACAAGGCAGAAACCCCATGCACGAGGCGCTGCTCAGACAACCCGCCGCGCGCATCTACAACATAGCGATCCGTATCAACACGGCCATTGACTATCCTGTCTCCGTATCCGGGCGCGCACTCGATTATGACACAGCGCTGTCCGGTATTCGGATCAGCCGTGAATGCAATACCGCTTGTCTCCGCATCGATCATACGTTGAACCAGCACAGCCATCTCAAGGACCCCACTCTCGCTTCCTACACGGGCTTTCTGTCCTGTACGATAATGCACCAACCGCTCGCTGTACAGTGATGCAAAGATCTTCTTAATGCAGTCCAGCAACCCGGCTTCCCCTTCGACATTCAGTATGCTCTCGAGTTGCCCTGCATAGGACGCAAGCACGCTATCTTCACCTTTCATGGACGAACGGACGGCGACGCGACCACCCAGCGGGCGATACGATTTCGCAATAGCCCGGCGCATAGCATCAGGAAAAGGAGCAGCCATGATACTCTTCCTGATTGTTCTCAGTTGGACTGCATGGCTATCTGCGAGCGCAGCGTCCTTACATGTGTCGACCTGAGAGATGAATTCGCGGAACGCCTCAATCGTCACGACAAACCCCCGGGGCACATTGAATCCGCAGCGCATCAGACGCGCACAGCCAGAACCCTTTCCTCCGGTGAGATCACGGTCCAGTGCTGCCCTTTGCCCGAGATCAACTGTATAACGCTCTCCCACAATCAATCCTTAGCAGAGCAATCTCTGCAAACAGGGGTAATACTGCTCTTCTTCTGACCCGTAGCCCTAAATGTAGGTAACAGCAAGATGTGCGCCGTAACACCAATCGCGATAAGCAAGAGCGTGATCTTCACGATGATATTGCTTACAATGAATAAAGCAGAAAGTCCTATGGTCAGCCAGAGCAGAAATATCGTAAGCGCCTTCACCCCAACTGAGATGCCTTCACCTTCGCGGTAGCTTCTGACGTATTTGCCGCACCATCTGTTGCTGATCAACCAGTCATAGAGTCTACGGGAACTCCGTGCGTAGCAGGCGGCAGCGAGTAATAGAAAAGGAGTAGTCGGTAGTAGAGGTATTACAATACCGATGACGCCCACGACCACCGCCATGGTCCCGATGACAATACAGACGGTACGTACGAGTCTCGTACTCGCTTTTTCGCTAGCGCGCGTTGTGCGCTGGTAATCTCTCATCACTTCTTTAATGCAGCTTTACTGAAGATATACTCCGGTATCTCGGCATTGAATTCGATCGATTCCAGCACGAATTCAGTACCCTTGCCACTCTTCAGCACATCCTTGAACAAAACCCTGCTCGCAATCCACCTGCCGCCGATGTTCTTCACCTCTAGTACTTCGGTTGTCTTGAGCAACTTCCCGCTTTTCGCGTAGCGATTTTCACGGAGCACCAAGTCGCGTTCTTTATCGACCCAAGCCTGCCGTTTGTAGTACGCAACATCCGATACTTTTGCTTCCAGCAAGAGTATCCAGCAGGGCCGTTCCCGAATAACGGCTTCGCCGGTTACCTGGGCACTGTAGATATTGTGTAATTTGGTGTCTTCCATAAGATCTTCATACGAAAGGTCTGATCCCATAACTGATTGCCAAAGCATGTGACCGGATATCTTGATCGTACGATCGGTTGTCGGCGTATACGTCCAAAGCTGTTCCTCCAACTTCAACATCTTCGTACCCTTCTCGCGCGCCGGCGCAAGGTATTCGGTAAAGGATTTTTCCATACCTTGAATCCATGATTTCGACTTGATTCTGCGTGTTCCCCGTCTGCCTTTTACTACCATTTCACCGACCGTGATCTTATTATCCGAACCGATATTCTCATCAACCTTCATCAAAAGGTAATCGCCGGAGATTTCCTGACCATAAACGATTACCGTCATGAGTAAGACTATCAGAACGAAATTACATTTCATGACTCAAATTCCTTTGCTAATTGCGACGTTTGTCGCCTGTAAATACCTAAACCGGAAATCGCCGTACCCAGAAACGTAGCCAGAAGGCCGGGCACGAATCCAATAACAAAGCTCGTTGGAGTAACCTGCGCGCGCATGACATCAGAGATGATCATCGAAGCATTCTGCAGTACAGCAGAGATATCTAATCCCTGTACCTGTAAGTAGTAAGAAAAGGCGATCCCGAGACCGGTCCCAAGTAACGAGCCGACAGCGCCGATCATCAATGCCTCAATGATGAGCGTCCGGTAGATATGTCCCTTTTCTTCACCAATAGCCAGACGCACGCCAATCTCACCATACCGGCGCAGGCTACCCATGAGACCGGCATTCCACAGCACGATGGACATGACAACCACAAAGATCGCGATCACTACGGTCGACACCGCCGAAGCCATATCTAGCGTCTGAGATAATCCGCCTTGTTCACGCAAGGCGAGCATAACGGGGGAGAACTCATCATCGGGGTCAGTATACTCTTCGTTGAATGAAACGGCCATTACTTGCGCCTGCTCATCCCGATATATATGATCGTCAAAAAACCCAAGTATTTCACCGGCCGCATCATTCATGTCTAACGCATATTGAGCATCTGTGATATCAATGAGCATCGCTCCCCGGTCCATCGCAGAAATTCCAAACCGTACCGTGCCTACGATGATGAAATTGTAGGTCGTCATGCTACCATACATCGTCGAGCTGACCAATGTTGCCGTTTCACCAATCTCCACAGCCAACAACTCAGCGAACTCCTCACTAATGAGTATCTCACCGGATCGCTCGGGCATGCGGCCGCTCGTCAATGCCTCATCCAGATTCAATATCTCTTTTTCAGGACTCTTCGGTGAAAGCAGGTCAACCGCGATGCCCGCAACCGGCCCTTGACTCCTCGTTTCACCGTACTCATCCGGTATATCCAGCAAACCTCCAAAACGTATCCGGGGTGTCCAGACCATACCATCGAAATCCTGATCCATCTTCGCAATAAGCTGAGCGACACCGAAATAGGCAAGATCATTGGGTACTTGATCATCGTTCTGCGCATAGGCGCGTGACATCACTTTTACGTGACCAGTACTGAAGTTCGCGCTCGCTTGTATGATTTCAGTCTCGGTTCCCTTTACCCAGCAATACATCAGTACGGTTAGCATAACACCAGCAATAACAGTCAAAAGCGGCATCATGCTCCGGGAACGGTCACGGATCAAACCTTTGAACAGAAAAACGATCACGCTAACCTCCCGCGTAGCGCATCGTGTGGCTTCAGCTGCGCAATCTTACGGGTCGGCAAGAAACTCACGATCGTCGTAATGATGAATACGAGCGCCGTGGTCAGTATTATCAAACCTGCACCGTACATAGGAAAAAGTTTTTCGCCGATTGCAAAACCATAATTGTCCGCATTCTCGGGCAGGGTCCACCCAACTCTTGCAATGTACCCCAGCAAGGGTATACCGTAAATCGCCCCAAATAGCGCAGCCAGCACACTGTGCAGGGCACCTTCAATAGTAAAGAGCCCCATCACCTTATACCTGGTCAATCCCAGAGCCATCAACATACCGATCTCTTTCTTGCGCCGGAAGATCGAAAGGACTTGAGTGTCGAATATCGCAATCATTGCAAGGAAGAGTAGTATTACGTAGACGATTGCAGAACCAATTGTTTTCGACTGGACGAGCACCTTTATGTCACGGAGCAGGTATTCTGTATCCCGGAATATCCAGCCGGCAACTACCGGTGCTTCGCGGGCGGTCCGCGCAAGCACGACAAGAGTAGCTTCCTGTAAGAGTTCGGTCATACTCTGTAGCTGATCTAATGGCAACCACACCTGTCCGTTATCGATCGTCGGAACTGTCGTCTTCATAACCTGTACGACGATCGCATCCTTGGCGTCAAACGTACCGTCTCTGTCCCGCCACTGAACCGTAACATAGTCTCCAACCTTCAGCCCCGTACTTCTTGCCATACGGTTACCGATGATGATCGGTAATGTACCAAACTCTGCCTGGTTCAGAAACTGAGAAGGTATATTGAGGATGGTCTGTCCCGGACGAATACCTTTGAGTAGAACCGGTCGCATTCTTCCAGCCGGATAGATGCTACCCTGAACGACTAACAGCGGTGTCGCGCTGCCTGCCTCAATCATACTACGTAATCCTTCTGGCAATGGAGCATGGGCATCGGCCAAGGACAGCGGGTTATAGGGATCGTACGCCTCGTGCCAGTACTGACCACCACCGTATTGGGCATCGATCATGGCCCGGGTAGCCTGTTGATTCATGCCTTCCAGTAATCCCTGAGCACCGATGATCGCTACAAACGCGAAAGAAAGAACGACTACGTTGAGCCACGTGCGTATGCCGGCACCGACGAGGTTCCGCCAAGCCAGCCTGAAGATAACCACGCTACACCTTATCCCTTCCGGGTCTCGTCACCGGCAACCTTGCCGTCGACCAACGTGATTACACGTCGCAAATACTCTATGACCTTTTGATCGTGCGTGGCAAAAATGAAAGTCGTACCCAGTTCCCGATTCAAGTGCTCCATGGTACGCAGTACATTGTGAGAATTCTCAGCATCAAGGTTGGCGGTTGGTTCGTCAGCAAGAAGCAATGCTGGTCGCTTAACCATGGCCCGGGCAATTGCCACGCGCTGACTCTGTCCACCCGAAAGTTGGCTGGGCTTGGAACTTGCCCGGTCTGCAAGACCAACCCAATGAAGCGCATCCGTGACCTTTTTCCTACGTTCTGATGCCGACATACCAAGCAAGAGAAGGGGAAACTCAACATTCTCGAAAACCGTATATACCGGGAAAAGATTGAAAGTCTGGAATATGAAACCGACATGATGGTTGCGTAAGTGCGCGGCTTTAATATGAGACAGTGTTTCGATACGCTCGCCCAGTACGACCGCGCTGCCTCTGGTGGGTATGTCGAGCGAACCGATAATGTTGAGTAACGTCGTCTTGCCCGAACCACTGGGGCCAACGAAACCAGCGAATTCACCTTTCTTGAATGCTATGTTAATACCATTCAACGCATAGAGCAAACCCTCCCCCATCGGGTAGGTCTTTACGAGATTCTTGGTTTCGATCAGACAGCTGTTATCTCGAGCATCACGCATGGTCAATGATTGTATGCAATAATCAATTGAATGCCGCGGCCGAGTAGTGTGTTATATGAATCGGACCTATCATAAAGGGCGGCTTCTGGATTCCAGAAGCCGATCAGGTTGATCATCCATCGATCATAGGTTCGCGTCCACTTTCCATAGCGATAGATTTCTTCCTTGTCCCAGTCATAGTAGACTACGCCACTCAATTCGTCCAGGGTGCCAATCGAGTATCTGAGAGAGACAGCTGATAGCTGCTGGCTTTCATTTGTGCTGCCCCATGCTTCATCGGATAAATCAGTCAGAAAATGCTCGACGAGCGCATACACGCCGTTACCAATGCCGAACGTGTAATCAAGTCCCGCGCAAATATAACGTTGATAATCCAATCTCAATAGTGGGTACTGTTGTAAGAAGGCCTCGGGTATCCCACTCAAATCAGTACGCACGACCGCACCTTCCAGCCAAAGACCAACGCCGACATCCCACTTGCCGTCCACGCCGATTCGGCTCTCAGGAACCGGGTCTAAAGATATGTCGCTCAGCGAAGCATTACGATGGTGATAGGAGACACCGCATTCTCCCGAGAACAGAGGAATCTGCACACGGCCACCGTACTCAACATTTCCAGAGTCTGTGGGATATGCTTCCCATCCCTTAACCTCCTCATTACCATACAAACCCCACATCCAGATATTCATGTTGTTAAGGAAGTAGTATCTAAATAGCATCGCATAGACTCCTTCAGTGATGCGCAGGGGATCGCGAACATCGATCTGATCAAACCACATAAGCGGGCGGAAGATGGTGGCCGAGCCGAAGCTTATCTTCTGCAGTCCGCCGCGCAGCTCGAATTGAGAACCGGAAACCCGGGCCCACAGCCGGTACGGGTCAATCGCATAATCACTACTATCGTAGTCCTGAACTGAACGTATCCCCTCCAAATAACCGTAGGCATTACAGGAGATCTCGGCATCGATCATGAGCGTCTGCGTGACCGGCAGTTCGACACCGAGGCTCGGGATGTAGCGGGCACCGCAAGCAGCGCGCAGCGAATCTGTCTTTGCCGCAGCGAACCACGCGGACGCCTGACCTTGCAGATCAAGGACACGCGCCCTGCTAGTCGTTACTCCACAGAGAATAAGGAGGAACACTAACAGGACGGAACACCGTAGTTCCGGATTGCCCGGGCGCGCGTTCACAAGACTTGAGTCAGCTATTCAGTTAAGTAGACCGCAATCTCCAGCGATTATATGCTCGATCCCGTAGTCGGCGCGCATCACGATCAATGCCCCCTGATGATCGATATCGAGCACCTTACCCATTACCACTCTATCCGGCAGGTCTATCCTGACATCACGCCCGATCATTATCGTATAATCACGCCATTTCTTCAGCAATTCATCGATCTTTTTATCCTTAAGGTACTGGTAGTGTTTGTCGACTGAGTAGCATAGGTCCTGATACACGGTCTGGGTATTCAAGTGCTTCTTCGTTTCGACGAGTATTGAGCTCGCCTTCTCTGTGAGGTCAGACGGGAACTGTTCGACATTGAGGTTTATCCCGATGCCGAGTATTGCACGT
>JASFEK010000102.1:0-6848 GCA_050124875.1 Caldifarciminota bacterium
CCGTGTATGGGGAACCAGCAGATTATCCCATAAAGGAGGTTGAAGCACCTTGTCCCCTGTCACCGTACGGAGCTTCCAAAACCGCGGCGGAAAAGTACATAGTAACATATGCTAACCTTCATGATCTACAGTATGTGATCTTGCGCTACAGTAATGTCTATGGACCACGTCAAATAATCAAGAGTGAGGCTGGTGTGATTTCAATATTTATTGACCGGATTCTAAGAGACGAATCATGCACTGTCTTTGGTGACGGTAAGCAGGTTCGTGATTATGTTTACGTGGGGGACGTGGTCGAGGCTAATGTAAGTGCTCTTAACTGCAAGCCTAATATCTTCAACATCGGCACCGGCGTTGAGACCAGCGTCAATGACCTGATCGACGCGTTTTCGTCAATCCTGAAGAAGGATATTCCGCATGAACACGTGGCACCACGCCCGGGTGAGGTCTTCAGAAATGTATTGGATTACGGCAAGGCTAGTTCGGAGATCGGCTGGCAGCCGAAGATCCAGCTGAAGGCAGGGATACTGAAGACATTTGAGTACTTCAAAGAAATATTTAGATCCTGAAGTAATAGCTCGGCTCTCGCGGTTGGACATCAAGGCCCGATTAGTGGTCGAGGGTTTCTTGAGCGGCTTGCACGCGAGTCCGTTCAAGGGATTTTCTCAGGAATTTGCCGACCACCGGCAGTACATGCCGGGGGATGAATTAAAGAGTATTGACTGGAAGGTATACGGTCGCAGTGATCGTTTCTACATAAAAGAATACCAAGAGGAAACGAATCTCCGAGCATATATATTGCTGGATAAGAGCGGCTCCATGGGGTACGGGAGGAGCATCAGCAAACTGGAGTACGCAAAATACCTGAGTGCAAGCCTAGCCTACATGCTCTTCAAGCAGAAGGATAATGTTGGCATTGCGACGTTTGACACCAGGATAAGGGAGATCATACCACCCTCGTCACGGCGGACGAATTTCATGATGATACTAAAGGCGATCGCCGATGCGAATCCAGGTGGAGAGACAAACATGAATGGTGTCCTGTATCAGCTGGCAAGAAGAATCAAGCGCCGGGGATTAGTCATTCTGCTTTCTGATCTTCTGGACGAACCGGGTGATCTGGTCAAGGCGCTGCGGTCTTTTCGTCACCGCAAACACGAAATACTCGTCTTCCAGATCCTGGATAGCGATGAGCTGGATTTCCCATTCAGTGAATCGGCCATTTTTGCTGATCTCGAGGATGGTTCAGAACAGGTCATCAGCCCACAACTGATCCGCGAACGTTACCGTATACGGTTCAGGGAATTCATTGATTACTATCACCGGCGTCTCTTAGAATCCCATATCGATCATTCGGTTTTGCGTACCAATACAGCGTATGACAAGGCACTGTTCGCCTACCTGCAGAAGAGAAGCCGGCTATTATGACATTCCTTAATCCGTGGTTCCTGCTCGGTGGTGTTCTCGCCGCGGTGCCGATCGTGATACATCTCTGGTATCGACGCCGCTTGAAGCGAATGCCCTTCTCAACCTTGAGATTCTTAAGGCAGACTGAGGCGAAACGCTTTGGCTGGTTGAGACTGCGTGAGTGGCTCATCCTCGCTGGTCGTTGTCTGCTAATAATCTTCTTGTTTATGGCTCTTGCGCGGCCTCAGGTGAAAGGCAATCTATTCGGGACGAGTCGACTTGCATCCGTCTGTCTAATCGTCGATAATTCTTACAGCATGTTCTACGGAGACAATTTCGAGAAAGCGAAGAGTCTGGTTCGACAAATCGTTGCGCGATATTCGCCAAGATCCGAATTCTGTTTGGTAGCGCTGTGCGCACAAGAGGATGAAGAATCGTTCTGGATGACCCGTTCATCCTTGCTCGCCGCCGTGAACAATGTCAGACTGGGCTATGAAACGGGCAGCATAATGGATGCTATGGGTCGGGCATTGACCAAGGAAGCGAGATACGATCTGGAGTATGTTTACGTGGGTGACGGGCAGAGCGATAATTTCCGGGGTTATCCATCATCGGTGGCTGAGCGAGCGCAGTTTTACTGGGTCAGCACTCCCTCCGGAAGCAACATTGGCATTGCAGGTGTCACCCTGAAAGATCCATTAGCCATTGCCGGAGATGAATATGAATTGCGGAGTACGCTCATCAACTATTCTTTGCACACATGGTCAGGCAAATTAGGGGTAACCAGTGAAGATTATTACCTTGAGCAGGAATGTACTGTGCGTCCTGGTACAGAAAGCATAATCGACATTGCACTACCTGGAGAATCGCGATCGGGTACGGTAGAACTTTTCGATGACAGTCTTGTGCTTGATAACATATACTACTTTTCGAAATCACTGTTGCGCAGCATTAACGTATTACTGGTGGGTGAAAACACATATTTGATCAATGCCCTCGCTTCGGGATCCAGCCCGAGCGGCCTTTTCAGGGTTGATAATACGTCACAGATTGGGGGCACGGATCTGCGCCGGTATGATCTTGTGATCCTTAACAGATTGCCGGACTTATCCGATGCTGAAAGAGTAAGGTTGTTGAATCACGTGAACGTTCAAAGTACTGCCCTCATGTTGATCATGGGCGATGATGCGGGCGAAAACACCAAGAGTATTGTGGCTGACTGGTGCCGTTTCGAGGGAAGGGTTGTGCCGAGGGGCTACGTGACGGTTGATTGGTTTGACCGTGGGCATCCAGTCTTTACAGTGTTTGGCTCGGAGCGGGGTTTCGGTGACGTTCAATATTTCCAATACACAAAGGTGATAGCCGAGCAAGGTGTGCTGGCACGTTTTAGTGGTGGGGATCCGTTCGTCGTGGTCAAAGATAACATGTGTGTAATAACCGGTGCGCTTGATGCGCAGAGCACTAACTTTGTCTTTAAAAATTCATTCGTACCCTTCTTGTTGCGACTGGTGATGGATCTTGTTTCAGATCAGTACCGTGAGGAATACCAAGTGGGCGATCGCCTGATGGATCATGGGTCTGTGCGCGCACCGAATGGTGAATTGTTGATGAACGGTGAAGCCTACTTCATGCCCGGTTTCCATACGGCCGAAGAGGAGACCTTGTGCGTGAATGTCGACCCTGGTGAGGGTGATCTCCGGCCGTTGGGAAAGGAAAGGGCCGAGATCCTGGGAGTACGAATAATCGATCCAGAGCACGACCTGTTGGGTAGTGATCTGACGAATCTATTCTTGATCCTGGCGCTGATTGCCGTGGCCTTTGAGTTGGGTCTGCTTCTACTGCGTTAGTTTAGGTTTACTGATGAGCACTGTTTCTCTTGACGTTTTGTCTTGAAAGACTATCTGAAATTAACGCCCACGATGGCGTTGTGCGTTCTGTAGGGTGTAATGTTGTAGTCGTAATGGAGAAATAGAGAACCCATGTGTAATGAACACCCCACGGTCGTGCGGTAGCGATGCTGATTTCTCATACTTGCAGCAATATTCTGTTGGACACTGATATACTCGTAGGGTATGCCGCTTATTGTGTCTGGAATTTCATATTCGAAAACATAATTGAACCTAGCGTGGGTATTTTCAATGCCAAAACCTACGAGCGGTTCCAATGCCCCAATACGCTTAGAGGCAAGCACTTGGAAATTCCATGTTCGGCTTTTGGCGATCACGCTGCGATCAGCAGTTTGGAGGTCAAACTGCTGGTATGCACCGCCGATCGCCAGGGCAACTGGTAGTGGTATGCTCGTGAAAAGAGGGAATTTGTTTATTTCTTGCTTCAATCCCACACCGAAGAAGTTCATCCGTGATCCCTGGAATCTGAATGGTACATATCTAAACGCAGCTTCCAATCCGCAGAATAGACCGACATTAACCTGAGGCATGATCAGCGGCGCGAACCAACGATCATATCCTGCTGGAATACTCGTCGGAATGCTAATCGCGTTTCCCTGAATCGGTACTTCGATCTCTCCGCCCGGGCCAAATACCGTGCTCAGGCTTTCTAATTGCACTTCGTAATATTCCAGGTAGTATGACAGTGTGTCTAGTGCAAGAGAGCAGAGAAGCGCATAGCCGTCAAAGAACCTAGCACTACTAGGAATGTTAATGTACATCATGCTGAGGCCGATCTCGAACTCGAGGAAATCATGGCTGTAGGCAGAATGGAAAAGCCCGGTTGATATACCGGTACTAAAGCAATTGATCAACGGCTGAGCATATCCCTCGAGCAGATGTTCATTCATTCTCAATATCTTCTCAGCAATATGTTCCTCAAGGCTCTGTGCCGATAGTATCAACACCGAACAGAGTAAGATGAATGCAATGTTCTTCATAGACTTAAGTATAAGGATTGTTCAAATATTGTCAAGAGGTAATTTTCGCCGTATTTTGCGGTGAAATTCAGGCATTGAATACCAGAATATCGGAATCATCCAATAATACGATCACACAATCGCTAGCATGACTAATGATTAAATACCGGGGTGCCGGATATACCGAATGACTCAAGTGATGTATCAGTGTGCTCCTTCTTTCTTCATAACGGTGAGGACCGTCTTCAAGAAGATCTTAAGGTCCAGACGTATAGACATGTTATTAATGTACTCAAGATCAAACTCTAACTTCTTCTTTACATCACTGACCGATTGATCGTAATTGTGTTTGACCTGAGCCCAGCCCGTAATACCCGGGTGGACCGTCAATCTCAATCCGTAAAATGGTATTGCCTTGGTGAGGTGATCGACGAATGCTGGTCGTTCCGGCCTCGGCCCGACGAAACTCATTTCACCACGCAGAACATTGACTATCTGAGGAAGCTCATCTAAACGGAAGGGCCTGATTATGCGTCCGATCCGGGTAATCCTCTTGTCATTCTTCTCTGCCCATATCGGACCGGTATTCTTTTCGGCATCGCTGATCATGGAGCGGAACTTAACAAGCGTGAACCTCTTGCCACGCAGTCCAACTCTTTCTTGCTTATGGAATACCGGGCCCGGCGTATCGACCCTTATGAGTATCCCCAGGAGAAACAGGATAGGCGATAGCACGGTTAGCGACACAACCGAAATCACGATGTCAATCACCCTCTTGAGAAAACGATCCCAGGTCGAAAGTGGATGAAAGACAACTTTGAGGAATTTAGAATTGTCGACCTTCTCGACTAGTGAGTAGTTATAGACAAACGGATATAGTTTCGGTGATATGTAGATTTCATATTTCGTGTCGGCAAAGGTAGAGATCACCTTGAGTATCTCAGCTTGATGTACACCATTGCTCTCGATGAGTATACCATCGATATCATTATTCTTGAGTAGGTGCGTTGGTATTGAATGGTGGTATTTGCTGAGACTGATTCTTTCAACGACATTGAAATGGCCGTGATCCCGAGCCGCATCACCGTTGTGGAATATTACCACTTTGCCTTGTTTGGGTTTTACATATTCGCCGACAAGCCCGCGCCAGAAGAAGCGCCAGATCAGGAGTGAACTCAACACAATGGCATACGATGGTATGAAACCCCGTGCGCGTATGAAATCAATACGCGCAATCAACGTGGCGGCTATGAAGAATATGAGGCCGATTACGATGACCTGAAACATCTTGTACATCTCGTTCATGAGTTGGATCTTACTGCGCGTGAGATATAGGTCGGCGGTTTGAAACAGGAAAAGCCAGTATATGAGTACGAGCACGGTTGCAACTATGGCGTGTACGCTGACAAATGACTGATTCATCTCCGATGCTTTCCAGGCGATAAAAAACGCCGTGCACAACAGAAAAGCATCGCCAGCGATTGTAATGCTCAGTTCAAGTCTGCGGGACATCCAACATCTAAGCTGTCGTTAAGTTCCTCCTTTGACTAACATCTAAGATGTCGCTATCTACCTCCTTGTGAGTATAAAATTATAGTAAAAATGGGTAATTTGTCAACCCCTGGTCGAGCGCCGCTCGTGATGCACGGTAAAGCATTGTCTATATTGACTTTGAGGCGTGTCCTAGATAACGAGGGCTCGTCTTGACTTCTCGACGGGATTTCCTATAATTTCGTGTGCGCGTCGATCAGTTCCTAAGAAAGACATTGCTGCTTAAACAACGTGCGGCGGCAAAGTTGCTCTGCGACAAGCAGTACGTGAAAATCAACGGACAGTACACAAAACCTTCGAAACACGTGAATGTCGGTGATATCATTGAGATCGAAACGGCAAAATGCGTGAAGCAATACAAGGTTCTGATGATCCCATCCGGTAACGTGAGCAAAGGGGATCGTGGGTTGTACTATGAAGAGATTTTGTGATAAGAAAGAGGGTATTCAGTGCTGGTATCGCTCTCGCAACGGACACATGATTTCTGCCTAATATGAAAGTCGGTATCACGATCGGGGATCCAGCGGGCATTGGTCCTGAACTGGTGTTACGCGCGGCCGGACAGATGAGCGGCCGGGAAGAATATGTGATCTTTGGTAATAAAGGAATCATGAAAAGGACTGCGCGCGACCTGGGTCTAGAGCGTGATTTTGCGTCTATTCAATCCCGAATCATTGATGTTACGAAAGAGATCAAGTTTGAGTACGGTAAATCGACCAGGCAGACCGCACGCGTTGCTTTTCACTCGATTCAAGCCGCCCTGGAATCAGGGGCCAAGATTGTAATAACCGCGCCCATTGTGAAGGCGACCATGCGCAAGGTAATTCCTGATTTCATCGGGCATACTGAATACTTCGCTGATTACTTCGGCGTGCGCGACTATGCCATGACCGGCTTGTGGCGGGATAAGAGGGTGATGCTCATGACCACGCACATACCACTCAAACATGTTTTCAAGACGCTGGGTGGTAAGAGAATTGTCCATAGAATATCATTGTTTAGATGGGGACTGCAGCGTTATTTC
>JASFEK010000103.1:0-6841 GCA_050124875.1 Caldifarciminota bacterium
ATGCTACCCCTGGCCGTGGAGGCAGATGAAATACTGCGCGGGCACGGGATCAATCCGTCAATATATAACATAACGACGCCGCTCCATATCGATGACGAAATTGTACGCGAGGCTGCGGCAACGAAATTCATCATAACCTATGAAGACCATGTGGTACAGAGCGGATTAGGGAACACGGTAGCTCAAACACTGGCGCGCAGGCACCTACAAGCAGAATTGATCCAGTTAGGAATTAAGGAATACGGGGCATCTGACAAGCCACAAAATCTATACCGGGAGTACAGCCTGGACGCGGAATCACTGGCCAGGATTGTTAAGGAAAAAATCTCTTCAGTATAATGTCGACTTGCCGCGGGCAAGAGTAGACGAAGAGTATTTCATCTTTCATTCGCTTGAACGGATTTGCCGAAAGGAGGTGGTACAAAAGATAATGACAATATAGGTGCTAATATACAAGGAGGTGCCCATTGAAAGTAGTCTTGCTTGGCCTGCTTGTGTTATGTATACCTTTCATGCAAGCATCTGAACCCGATGGTTTTTCTCTCACCTGGACCGCTCATGAACATAGGTTTGATTCCCTGGAAGTTCGTTTCGTCGGCAACTGGCCTTATGGTTACTGGAATGCGAGCTACTGTGATTCGGTGCGGTCGCTTGCGTATTTCACATCGGGCGGCGGTGTCTATATTCTAGATGTCACTGCACCGAATAACCCCAGTATCATAAGTGACGCACTACGCACACGTGGCCGGGCAAATGGATTACATTATGAACCCTCAACGCATACTCTCTACATAGCCGATGATGCCGGAGGGATCGAGGTCTGGGACGTTACCACACCCGCTAGCCCGGCGTTTCTCGGCAGCCTCATCCCCGAGGGGAAAGCAAACGAAGTGCGGGTCATCGACACCCTGGCATTTCTTGCCAGCGGTAATATGGGGTTGAGAATATTGAATGTCGCAAACCCCGCTATGATCAATGAAATTGGTTACTTCGTGACACCGGCATTAGCCCGTGGACTGGATGCAGTTAGTAACTATGCCTACGTGGCATGCTCAAATCAAGGACTGCGAATATATGACTGCACAGACCCGACCGGGCCTGCCGAAGCAGGAGTGCTGGCGACCCCCGGTTACTGCTGGGGCGTTGCCGTGCAGGACACCTTTGCCTATGTCTGTGACGGCAGCAGCGGCTTACTCGTAGTCAATATTGCCAACATTGCCAACCCTCAATTAGTTGGCTCTCTTGATACGCCGGGCGACGCACGCCGGGTCATGCTTCACGACTCTTGCGCTTATGTCGCGGACGGCTCTGGCGGGGGCTTCCGGATAATCGATATCAGCAACCCGGCAAGTCCGGTCGAGATAGGCCATTATAACACGGATGGCTGGTGTTGGGACATCGAGGTCATGGGGTCAACCGCATATGTATCGGACGGCTTTCGCGGTGCCGCGATTTTCGAAATATCAAACCCGAGCAACCCCCAGGTCTTGAGCACGATCTTCACTGCCCACCAAGCCTGGAGCGCCGATTTTCAAGGATCCCATATCTTTCTTGCTGACGATGGTGCTGGTCTCGTGATCGTCAACGTATCAAATCCAGCCGACCCTCAATGGGTAGGTGCCTATAGCGCGTATACAGCATGGGATGTCACGGTCGTTGACACGCTTGCCTATGTTGGATGTGGTGGCGATGGCCTGCGTATACTCGATGTCAGTAATCTGGCTAACCCGGCTGAAATTGGCTTCTATGATACGCCCGGCATAGCGCGCGGTGTTTTCATCTTTGATACGTTAGCCTATGTTGCGGACGGGTCTACCGGAGGCATGCGTGTCATTAATGTCGCCGATCCAGCTAATCCGTCGGAAATCGGTTCCTATGACTCACCCGGTGATCCCTGGAACCTTACCGTGGCTGATACATTTGCCTATCTGGCCGACGGTACAGGCGGCGGTCTAAGGATCATCAACATTGCCGATCCAACCAGCCCCCAGGAAATCGGTTTCTATGACACCCAGGGTCTGGCCAAGGATATCGCAGTATCCGGGTCATACGCATACCTAGCTGACGGCGGGGACGGCTTGATCGTCTTTGATGTGTCCACGCCATCTAATCCGCAACCCGTCGGGCTTGACCCGGGATGGGTATGGGGGATCAAGCTTCAGGGCAACCTGGCTTACCTGGCCGGCTCGAGCACTGGCATGCGCATTCTCGACATTTCTAACCCACTGCTCCCGGTTGTGACCGGGCTTTACACCGGGGTTGACTACAGCCGGGATGTCGCAATCGATGGACCGTATGTGTACGTGGCCAATGGATATGCCGGCATGCAGGCTTATGAGTATCTGCTGTATGGTGTCGATGAATTCAAACAAGGAATAGCCAGCCAATATCATATTGAGGTTCTCCAGAACCCCGTGGTAAACCGGGAGATTGCCTTGAGGGTACAACTGCGAGAGGATGCTGCTGTCAGCATCGTGATCTACGATGCTACGGGCAAGCGTGTGGACCAACCTCACCATCTTCATCTTGATGCCGGGACGCATACAGTAGACCTGCCCATACAAGACCTTCCATACGGGGTTTACTTTCTCACGACAGATGCACTCGATATCTTCAATAGCACGAAGATCATTGTACTAGAATGACAAGCCCGGGGTGAGCGCCTTGCGGCGCTCACCCATTTTCTACTACAATCGCTGCAATGCCCCGTACAATTCCCCTCCTGCGGGTAAATTCATTCTCGGAATCTGTTGACTAGGGTTCGGATTTGACTAAACTCATTCATGCCACGGTCGAAGAAACCATACCGCTACTTTGACCACACCGCGGATCTGGGCATTGAGGTGATTGGCAAAACCTTTCCCGCATTACTGGAGAACGCCGGCCGGGCAATATTCGAAACCCAGATACGGGGCAAGATAAAGACGGGCAGTGAAAGATCATTCAGCTTAAAGAGCGACTCAACCGAAGATCTTTTCATAGACTGGTGCCGTGAGTTGCTTTTCTATTTCTCGGTTCATGCATTCATTCCCTGTGACTATGACATAGCGGTGGAAAATCTCTCCCTGCATGCCCATCTGCGCGGCGATACCTTCGACGCAACACGCCATCACATAAGGATCGAAATAAAGAATCCTACGTATCACGATCTGAAAATCGAGAAAGATGGACAAGGCCTTCACGCCCGGATCATTTTTGATGTATGAACGTAAAAGGCTCAAGAAGGCAGAAAAAGGCATGAAAGGGCGATTAAAGGCAATAACAGGACCCAGGGCGATGAAGGCTACAACCGATCAAGTCTTCATAGCCATCATAGCCTTCTTTCAGCCATTCTAGAAAATAAAGGGCTCAAAATGGCAGGACAAGGCACAAAAGGCGATAAAGGACAATGAAGGGCATAAGAAGGCGAAAAGGACAGCATAAGGAAGACCGCAAGAAGGTGATGGATACTTCGATTGTGCAAGGCCAAACCACCTTGCTGTGCCTTTTCCGCCCTTCTTGCCTTGGGTTGCCTTTAATAGCCCTTTGTGCCCTTTATGAGCCATCTTTCCCCTTTTACTGGGTATGAAGAGAATAGGCCGTAGTACATTCTACAACATCTCATCATTTCAAATTCTGACGATGTTCCGCCGCGGGTTATTCTACAGCTACCTGTCGATCTATCTTAGGTTTTTTCTCGGCCTGACAGTAACCGAGACAACGCTCTTCGCCACGATCCCAATGGTACTCAACATAGTATTTCAGCGCTTCGTATGGGGAAGGATATCTGATAAATATCAGCGCCGCAGAACCCTCATCATTGTCGGCGAAGTTCTAGCTGCGGTCGGTACCCTTCTGGTATGGTACATACACAAGATACCCGAAAGCAAGATCTCAGCCGGGTATGTGATCATAATCGGATTGTCTTTGGTTGAGATATTCTGGTCGATGTCGAATATCGGCTGGAGCGCGATCATATCTGACCTCTGGCCTGAAGAAGAACGCACGAGTGTACAGGCCAGGTTAGCCAGCATCGGGGCTTTAGGTAGAATCGTTGGTGTTCTCGTCGGCGGGCTGGCATACGATGGGCTTACCAGATACTACGAGGGATGGGGTTTTGATCATGGTCTCTTGTTCTTCATTGCCTCAGGGATAATGCTCCTTTCCACCATCCCCATGTTCTTTGTTCCCGAAGGTGGCATCCGGGCCCAACGCGTCGGACCACACGAATCAGAAAGATCCGTCGCGCGGCAAGCGAGGCTCGCCGAGATTTACAAAGTGTTCACGCTATTCCTGTTGGCAATGATCTTCATCAACTTTGGGCGTAACTCAATTGCGGTCATAAAAGCACAATACCTAACACTTGAAGAAGGATTCGCAGTATCTAGCCAACTGCTAAGCTATATTGTGAATATGCAATCAATCGCTATATTCATATTCGGGCTGCTCGTAACGCGGCTGGCGCGCCGTTACAGGGACATAACCCTGCTCTTCGCCGGCACGATCGTTGGTATCTTGAGCCTCCTCGGATTCGTGGTTGCTTCGACCCTGGTCATCATTTTCATTAGCAACTTCCTTGCCGGCGTTTCAATGGTGGTCATATTATCTTCAGCCTACTCATACGCCTCAAAGCTGATCCCACCCGAACATCGCGGCAAGCAATTCGCATGGTTCAACGCAACATTCTTTCTCAGCTGGGGTGTTGCCGGAACCCTGATCGCCGGGCCGGTCGTCGACCTGCTCATCAAGACCGGTGCAACTCAGGTCTTCGCGTACAGGATCAGTTTCCTGTCCTCAGCCGTGCTGGTCGTGATCGGAACGATAATCCTCTATTTTGCTGACCAGAAAACACGCCGTATTCTGAAACAACACTAGTCAATCTGAGGGCCAGCACTTAGACCAAGGCCCAAATGAACACCTCTCATCTGCCTGAGACGGCAAAAGCCACTTTTTCTTCCTCCTATTTTCCATACACTATGCCTGAAACCGCTGATTATCTTGACTTTGTGCCATTTTTGGCTACAATTGGGTATGAAATTGATAGAAGACATCAAAAAGGCCGAGGAAAAGGGCGAAAATCTGAAGAAAAATGCTGAGATCGAGGGTCAACAACTGATCGATAAAGCAAGGAAAAAGGGGGAGAAAGAAATCGCGGCCCTAGACTCTGACAAGGAGAAATTACTGGAGAAAAAAATGGCTAAGGCGCAGGAGAAAATCGCCGCCGAGACCAAGAAAATGGACGCCCAGCACGCTGAAACACTCAAGAAAATCAACGCTTTGTACGAAAAGAACGAAAAAAAGGCAATTGATAAGATCCAAGATTTGATACTCAAATGGCCGTCCTCCCAGTAGAAAAAATCCACATTGTTGTCCACAAGAGCATAAAAGACCAGTTCCTCAAGGAACTGCAGAAAGAGGGCATTGTCCACATAACGGAATTGGAGGAATCATCATCCCGGCCGTCACAAGATCTCTCCCGCATTGATGAGGCGCTCGGGCAGCTCGCGTCCTACAAGAAGAGAGACCCGCTCTCAATGTTCTTCAGCATGAAACGGTCAATGCCTTACGATGCATTTTTCGAGACCACAAATTCCTACGATTACAGCACGACGGTCAACCAGATCGAGAACATCAAATCAGAACGAGAGAAATTGCTTGTCCGCATACGCCAGGTCGATGATGACATTGCACTACTGTCACCCTGGGTGCGTTTCCAGGACGATCTCAGCATCATGCGTAGCTTCAAGAAGACAGAAGCCGTCCCGGTTGTCATCCCTACTGGCGAAACACTACAGGCAGTCGAGGCAGCAATCAAAGACCTGCCGTATTCCACCGAGCACGTGAATACGGTTGGCACTAATCTATACTACATCTTCTTCGTGAAAAAAGAAGACAGTGCCACCCTGCGCGCGCGCCTGGTCGAAGCCGGTTGCGAAATTACAGATGTTCATCGGTATGACGGCATTCCGGAAAAGATCTTGAGTAAGCTAAAACAAGAGCGGTCGGAAAAGAGCACACTTCTCGCAGAACTGAATGCACAGGAAGAAGAGCTTTCTATTGAATTGAGCAAGCTGGAAGCGACCTCAGACATGCTTTCTATCGAACAGGAGAAAACGAGTGTTGCTGAGGCACTACCCGAAACCATTCGCACCACCAATATCATCGGGTGGGTACTCCGACGGCATCTTAAGCGACTAGACAAGATTGTTGAACGATCCAAGTATGCCTACTATGAGAAAATCGAAAGAGAGCAAGGCGAACGACCCCCCGTTGCACTGCAGAATGCAACACTGAGCAGACCGTATGAAATGCTCGTCAAGCTCTACAGTATGCCACACCCCAAAGAGTATGACCCCACGGCGTTTTTGGCATTTTTCTTCCCGGTGATGTTTGGCCTCTGCATAACCGACGCTGTCTATGGAATAATCTTGATCCTGATCTCACTTTATCTCATGCGCCGGGTATCAGGGGATAAGAGCTTGTTCAAGATTCTGCTGGTCGGTGGCATACTGACTATTTTTGCTGGAGCCATGGTCGGAGGTTGGGTAGGCGACATCTTTGAATACATCGGGTTGGAACCGCTGATCCAATTCCGGCAATCGGTCATGCTTTTTGATCCGATCAAAGACCCGATGATCTTCATAGGAATTGCCCTCGGTCTTGGCTTCATCCACATGATGCTCGGTATCGCGATAGAGGTTGTTGATGACATAAAGAACGGGGAATACGGACAGGCAATATTTGCTAACCTAACATGGTTCATCATTCTCCCTTCGATCATCCTGTATTTTACCCTGTTCAGTTCATCCCCCACGGCCAAGGCAGTCCTGGAAATTGTCCTCTGGGTTTGTTTGATGGCGAT
>JASFEK010000104.1:0-6745 GCA_050124875.1 Caldifarciminota bacterium
TCCTGCCTGGTGATCTCTCCCTTGGCGTAGCGCTTTTTCAAGATGTCGAGCGCGGTTTCATCACCTTGTCCCCGCTTCATCCATTTTTCACCACGCACGACAAAGTAAATCACCGCACCGATGAGAACCAAGAATATCAACCACATAAACACACCTCCAAAACCCCAAGACATGTGCCCCCAATCGTCCATCATGTGCCATCCCCTTGGGTAATAGCAAGATGACAGAATCAGCAAGATTGACGAAAGCAGTATGAGTAGTCTCATAATACCTCCCTTAGACATTGTCGAACACCCTCTGCTAAAAGCAATGGTCTACTCACGTGAATAAAGACGAGCCGACGAGCTGCAGGTTACCCATGAGTTGTGATTTTCCTGAAAATAAAAAACCCGGTGCTTACCCGTTGACCAGATTAAGTTTCTCTGGAAGGTAAGCACCGGTTGGGAGGAACCAATAGGACAGCTCCTACGCTAATATCCCCCTTTGGCTCTATGCAAATAGACGCATGAACAAGGGAAAAGTTACGCCGATCATGTCTGTTGAATGACTAAGGGTTTGGGTCGAAAAAAATGGGTCAGCTATTGTGCGACGTAGTCGTATCGGCCATCTAAGCTTGAACAATCTTTACTCTTCAGGCCGTTATTGTCTTTAATACATTTGATGCAATTATGCTGTTCAATACAGGTCTTCATAGCCTCTTCAAGGACTTGCATATCAAAATCACACTCGCTCTGTTTCGTTTCCTCCAATAAGGACATCTGATGATGATTACAGGCATCGAGATGCTCTATGATCTCGGCAGTGGCTTCATCGTCCAGGAAATCAGTGCAATCAATGGCCGCCCTCGTCTCGTTCAACATCTCAACCAGAAGCCCTTGACTGATATGTGCTTTCTTCTTTAGCAGACATGATAGTTCATATATCCGCTGGTCCGCAAAACGGACATGGAGGCGCGCCTTGCCTTCTGCGTCCACGGTAAGGAGGAATTGAACGTCCTCGGTCAACTTCTTGACCGGATATAGCAAGTCACCGGGTAAGCTGCGTGCGCTCAGCGAAACCGTGGTTAGCACCGCCACCAATACCAGAGTCAATATCGCAACCGTCCTTACCGCGACCGGGTGTTCTACTATGGATCGCCATAAGGAGAACCGCTTGACGGCCTGCTCATCGGCCAGAGATCTGCGTGCCTCTCGGACTACTCCATCCACGGCACGGGCATCGGGCTCGGGCTTAGGCAGATCGCTTATCTGCTGTGCCAAAAGCAATAGCGATTTCAGCTCGACCGCATATTCCGGATAGGCGCGCAGAAGATCATCGACTGCCCGACCTTGTTGCATTTCAGCAAGTAATTGATCGAGTATGTCCTCAATCTTTGGCTTCATATCCTCGCCTCGCGAAATACTCGCGTAATGACCTCAATGCCCTGAATTGCAGAACCTTTACCGCACCCACTGATTTACCCACGATCTCAGCGACTTCACGGTTCGCATAACCCTCAATAAACTTCAATATTATCACCTGCCTCTGCTCATCAGTCAGTTGATCCAGACCTTTTCTCAGCTTCTCCTTAGTCATTATATGTTTGCTAAAACCATCATCCTTGCTCAGTTCCTTAGGGGCAACTTCTCTCATGCTGACCTCAGCACGCACCGCTCGCTGACGGTAGAAATCAATCAACCGGTTGCGCGCGATCCGATACATCCAGGCATGGAAGTTCCCACGTTGCTTCTTCAAAGCCTTTATGATCTTGAGCACGACCTCACTCGTCAGATCCTCCGCATCTTCAGGCCGGGGAACACGATAGTACAGGAAGGCATATACGTGCGCATAGGTGTACGTGCACAGCCTCGAGACTGCATCCCCTTCGTCGTGCTTTGCCTGCTTCACAAGCTCGTCGAGCTCATTCTGACAAATATCTCTTCTCAAAAACAAAGACGAAGTATCGGTCATAAAGTTACATAGAGATTATAGGCATGCCGCTAAGAAAGTCAATTTACTAGCCTCGGAAAAGAGTCTTGACAATACCCTACTTTTTTGGTAGAATATAAAATGCGCTTGACCACTATGACCACCTATGCAGTGCAGGCCATGCTGGATCTCGCGGGTCAACCCGAAGGCAGGGTCGTTACCCTACGTGAGATCGCTCAACGGCAGGGCATAAAGGTAAAATATCTGGAAAGGATCTTCTTGAGATTAAACCGGGCAGGCTTGATAAAAAGCAAGAAGGGCCCTGGTGGCGGATACTATATTAATCTGCCCGTGGATTCGATAAAGATCGCCGATATAATGGAAGCGGTCGGCGAGAAGAATGCACCGGTTGTATGTCTGGCTCACAATGACGCGAAACACTGCATGCGTGCGGGCGATTGCCATATCCGGTTTTACTGGAAGAGGCTAAAAGACGTGATCGATACCTTCTTGGATCAATCAACCTTACATGATATCATGCAAGGAAAGACCAGGTGAAAGGATGATCTACCTTGACTACAACGCGACATCACCCACCGACCCCCGGGTAGTCGCGGCGATGACTCCGTACTTCTTTGATATTTCCGCTAATCCTTCTTCTACGCACAGTGCCGGGCACAAGGCAAGGGATGCCGTGGAGAATGCACGCGAGAGCTTGGCTGAATTGTTGAATAGTCAAGTCGACGAAGTGTATTTCACTTCGGGCGGCACAGAGGCGGACAACATTGCCATCAAGGGTACGGTCTTTGCACAGAAGAAACGTAAGACCATCCTCACCTCGGCCATCGAGCATCATGCCGTGCTCACTACCTGTGAATATATGGAGAAATTCGGCTACAATATCATTAAGATACCGGTCGACGAGTACGGCACGGTCGACATCAACCGGCTTACCGATCATATTAATGAAGATACATTACTCGTTTCCGTGATGCATGCTAATAACGAGGTAGGTACGATCGAACCAATTCAGGAAATCGGCAAGATCGCCCACCGTTACGGTGCCATCTTCCACACCGACGCCGTACAAACCGTGGGTAAAATCCCGATCGACTTCGCAAAAACCGAGACCGACATGCTCTCTCTGTCCGGACACAAGTTCTGTGGACCCAAGGGTGTGGGTGCGCTAGTTGTCCGGAAAGGAACACGCTTTGATCCTCTGAGCCACGGCGGCCATCATGAGCGCGGTAAACGCGCAGGAACCGAGAACGTACCGGGCATTGTTGGTCTAGGTAAGGCATGCGAAATCGCCAGCCGCGAGATGAACCAAGATGAAGAAAGGATCAAGAGCCTGCGCGAAAAATTATGGAACTGCTTGAACCGTACGATCCCTGAACTCAAGCTTAACGGCCACCCGGAAAGACGCCTGGCCAACGTCCTGAACTTCAGCGTGCGTTATGTCGAAGGCGAGTCCATGTTATTACAGCTCGATACTCACGGTATATGTGCATCCAGCGGTTCTGCATGCACCTCGGGCAGCCTCGAGGCTTCTCATGTGCTGCTTGCCATGGGCTTACCCCATGACATGGCACACGGTAGCCTTCGCTTCTCATTGGGCAAGTTCACCACCGAGCCTGAAATCGACAAGGTCATAAGCGTATTGCCGGGCATAGTGAAGAAACTGAGGGCCATGTCCCCCCTATACAAACCTTAGAGAAACGGAGAGCCAATGCAATATTCAGAAAAAGTCATGAACCATTTCATGAACCCGCGCAACGTGGGTGAAATCAAGGATGCCGATGGCTCGGGCACGTGCGGCAACCCCGTATGCGGAGATCTGATGACGTTCTACGTAAGGATTGAACCGCGTACGGATAACCTGGACCAGGCACGGATAATTGACATACGCTTCAAGACGTTTGGCTGTGGTGCCGCGATCGCTGTAGCATCCATGGCCAGTGAGATGGCCAAGGGTAAAACATTGTCCCAGGTCATCGACATGTCGCGTGACGATGTCGCCCGAGGCCTCGATGGCCTACCCCCGGTCAAGATGCACTGTTCCAATCTCGGTGTCCAGGCGATCCAAGAAGCAGTCAAGGATTACTTGACCAACATTGGCCGGAAAGATCTGGCTGCAAAGATTCGAGGCTGTCCAAAAAAAGAAGAATAGCCAGCCATAGGGGTAGCGAGTAGTAGGCAATACACTACAACACTGTAACACCATTGCATTTGTTCTGTTCATATATATAATGAAGACTACATATTGCTTTTTTGTGCATAGTGCCTTGCATAATATATGAAAGAAAGTAAAGAAACGATCCAACTGATACAGAGAGCGATAGATCACGATGAACAAGCATGTCAGAAATTGTTGAATCTATACAAAGGCCGCGTCTTCAGCTATGCCTATCGCATGGTCAAGAACTATCATGATGCCGAGGACATCACGTTCGATGCCTTCATAAAATGCTTCAATGCTTTGCACCGGTTCAACACGAGCAAGTCGTTCTTGACCTGGCTCTTCACGATAACCCACAATGTCACGATGGATTATTTCCGCAAGAACAAGCAGCAATACGAGTATTTCGATGAGAGGCATGCCAGTGATGAAGACCTGGTGCAGGATTACGAGCGGAAGCGCAAGATGGAAGATATTGACCGTGCTCTGCTGAAACTACCGCCGATTGACCGGGAACTGATCATTCTCTTCCACAAAGAGGAATACTCCTACCAGGAGATCAGCGAGATCGTGAACGTCCCCATAACCACGATAAAAACCAGGCTCCATCGGGCTCGGAAAAGACTGAGGCTTTTGGTCCACGAGCAACCCGAAAAGCAGTGAAACTTCTTACTGTTTATTGCGTATTACCTAGTGATGAAGCATAAAGAGATAGAAAAACTAATCCAAAAGAGTCTAGATCGCGAGATAAACCGCGCCGAGCAGCATAAGCTGGAAGAACATCTGGCGCAATGTCCCCATTGCAGGCAATTCTCTCAGCAAATGGTACAGGTGAATAGGGGGCTGAACCGGCTCACTGAGTTCTATCCCAGGTCTGACTTCAATGCCCGCGTGCTCGCAAAACTGGGCTTCAAGAGGCGTTTCGCCTGGGCAAGGGCGGGCATGGTTTTCGCTGGCAGTTGGGTCGCAGCCGTACTCTTCTTTGCCTACTCATCATTGCCCGAGCAGATATTCAGCCACATTGCCACATCGATACCCGCGGCTATGAGATTCTTTGACCAGGTTGGGTTGGTGATCGCGTCGCTAACCCAGGTACTATCACCCGCGGTCAAGAGCTCGCTCAGCAGCCTGAACCCGGTTGTTGGATTGGTTTTCAGTATTGTCTTCATATATTTCTTAGGCAGAGCCCTACAAAAGGAGGTAAAATGCAAGGCCTAACAACAATATTGCTATTAGTTAGCACTTTGGTTAGCCAGGTACCGGCCAGCGGTTACTCCCACATCGGCTCATTAGCAGCAGTCGAAGTTACGGCAACAAGATACGCTCATGAGGATGTTGCCTGGAGCGGGTTGATGCCGGCAATCGAGGTGACCGCAGCGCGTTACGAGAATGAGGATATAGCATGGGCTGGTATGCTCTCGCCGGTCCAGGTGATAGCCAACAAAATCACCGGGCACGACGCGCCCAGATCGGCAAGTCCTGACCCAAAAGCTGTTCAGGCAATACTCACCAGCGAGATCAAAGAACCTGACTACGAACTTAACATGCAGGTCGCGGATTTTAAGATATTCGGCGCCATCCCTAGTGCTGTTACTTTTAGCGGAGACTACAGCCTACCGTCCAGCGATACGATCGACGAGGATGTCACGGTCACCGGCGGCAATGCGCAGATCGACGGTGTAATCATCGGTGACCTTGCGGTCATGGGCGGCAGAGTGGAAGTCAATGGCATGGTCGACGGTGACGTTGCCGTACTGGGTGGAAATCTTGATATCGCCGGGTTGATCGAAGGCGATGCCGCCGTGTTTGGCGGGAATATCAAGAACCGCGGTACGATCGAGGGAGAGCTGCATGTTATCGGTGGCACGGTTTATCTGGATTCTGCCTCGGTTGTCGCCGGCGATATCAGCATGGTCGGCGGAACCGTGGAGCGACACGAAAACGCCGAGGTTCTAGGCAAGGTAGAATCAGTCGAAATCAAGGCGCTGGAAAAGATCCTGCCGCGCATAAGCCGGGCGTTCCGATTACCGACAATGCTGCCTGGCGCGCAGGCGTTTCCCCGGGTTGTTTTTCTGGGTATGCTCATCGTCCTGTATTTCTTCAATATGCTGGTGGCACTCATATTCCCTAATGCGGTCGACCGGGTGAAGACGAAGATCGAACAGAACATATGGGCTTCGGTCGGACTCGGTCTTGCACTGCAAATCTTGTTCGTACCGCTCATTGTCTTATTCGCGGTTTCCATAGTCGGCATACCACTCATAATACTACTGCCCCTGGCCGTTTTCCTGGCCACACTATTCGGCGTTTCAGCACTATCCGTGACCACGGGCGAACGGGTCAGCAAGGGGTTCAACTGGAAGGTGGAAAGCCCACTCGGCAAGCTCAGTCTTGGCTGGCTCGCCATCATGCTGATCCCGATCGTGCTCATCTTGATCGGCCCACCCGTCTTCGTCATTGGCCTCGTGATTGTCTACATCGCTCTATGCATAGGTGTGGGCGGCGTGATATATGCGCTAATCAGGAGAACCCCGGACGCAGCAAAGAAGTAAGATCCGACCAAGTCAAAAGGCCAGACCCGAAAACGGTCTGGCCTTTTTTTTGATCAGGCGCTCGACTATGTGTTGAAATTTGCCGCTGATACACTATAATAATGAA
>JASFEK010000105.1:0-6744 GCA_050124875.1 Caldifarciminota bacterium
AATCTGGGTTTCTTCGAAGACATTCAGGTGATGCCGGGCAACCCAGATGACAGCGGTAACATAGACATAATATACAATGTGAAGGAGAAAGAGGGGGTCGGAACGTTCGGCGGCGGTATCGCCTATTCAGCGCAAGACCGAATGACCGGATACGTTGAGCTGTCCCATCCGAATCTCTTTGGTCGCGGACAACGCATTTATACGAAGTTTGAACTAGGAGGCCGGCTGACGAATTTTCAGATCGGCTTCACCGAACCCTGGTTCCTCGACACTAGAACCTCTGCTGGTCTAGATGTCTACTATGTGAACCGGCTATACGAATACTACACAAAACGGGATATTGGATTCGCCACAAGAATCTCGACACCCTTTTATCTGGATTATACAAGACTCAGCTACGGGTTCCGGACCGAGCGTACTCAAATCCTGGACATTTCACGTTCCTATACCCCGCCGGAAACCGGCTATAGCCTTTATGAGGATACAGTTCCAAAATGGACGATCGCCAATTCATTCACGATTACCAGGGATTCACGTGATTACATCTTTAATGCTTCGAGCGGTTCTTACCTCTCCCTCGGTGCTGAATTCGCAAAGAAATTCCTGTTCGCGAATGTCGACTACAACCGATATACACTGGACGCGCGGGCATATTTTCCACTCTTCTGGAAAGTCGTGCTGATGACCCGGGTCAGCGCGGGTGTGGTGACGAGTGTCGATGAGGTGCCCATCTACAAGCGGTTCTATGCCGGTGGTGTTGGTTCCTACGGGGTCCGTGGCTACGCCGACCGTTCGCTTTCACCGATTGAAGATGGAAGAGTCGTCGGCGGCAGTGCTATTCTGCTCAACAACATCGAAATGAAAGTAAAACTCTCTCAACAGTTAGCATTCATTCTCTTCTTTGATGCCGGCAATACCTTTACTTCATACAGGGAAATGAACATTCATGATCTCTACCGGGGTGCCGGCGCAGGAATCAGAGTCGAGGTGCCGATGATCGGTGTCCTGGGTTTTGACCTGGGATACGGATTCGACCGCGAAAATCCAGGATGGGAACCCCATTTCCAGATCAACCCCTTTGGGATGTTCTAATCGAACTCATGACCGGTAGATTGGTTTTCAAATACGCATGTTGTTGTCGTATTACCTCCACCTGGCTGCCATTCTCTGTTCAATGAAGCTGCGCAATATCCGTTTGGAGGAAAAATGAAAAGACTTCTCTTACTCCTGCTACTCGGGGTTCTATCGGTAACCGCGAAGGAGACAAAGATCGGGTTTGTTGACGCAAACCGAGTCATGACCGAGTACCAAGCAACGGCGGCGGCGAACAGGGAATTCAATGAATTCGTCAACGAGTACCGTGACTCGGCGGCCACGTTGAAAAGAAGGATTGAAGAATTACAGTCAGAAACCGAGGCACAAGAACTGCTTCTCTCCGAAGAAGCAAGATTACGCAAACAAGACGAAATCAACGCCCTCACCCGGTCCTATAATGACTTTCTGCAAAATGTTTTTGGCACCGCGGGAAAGGTCGAGCAGAAAAACGACGCCCTCATGACGCCGCTACTGCAGAAAATCAATGAGGCCATTGCCAAGATCGCGGACCAGGAAGGCTTCCAGATAGTGCTCGAATTATCCGAAGGAGTCTACTATGCCTCCAGCGATCTTGACGTAACCGATCTCGTAATCAATGAACTAAACCTTGAGTATGGTCCTGGTGAACTGCCTACCGGTGAGATCAAGAAAGTCATCGTCATCTTCCCGTTCCGTGAGGAAAACCCTGAAGCCATCAATGCCGGGCTGGGCCAGAGATGCCAGGATGAGTTGTACCGAGCGATCAGAACATTCAGCGGGCGGTACACCATAATCGACAAGACGACGATCAACATGGAGATCGTACGCCGAGGACTGGGCGTAAACATCATCGATGATAATCAAGCCTACGACATTGGTTCCGGGCTGTTGTGCGATTATATAATCACCGGGCGGGTGTCAAAGGTGAGTACAAAGATCGATTATACAGTGATTCTGCGGGAAATGAAAGAAAGGAAAGAGTTGGCACGCAGGACAAACAGTATTACCGAAGAGCTCAAACTACTCGAATCACTCAATAACGATCTCAGGGCATTGCTTGAAACGATACAAGAATAAACCTTAATTAACTGCTCCTCATTGGGGTCGTATTTTTTTCACCTCTTTTATCATCCGTCTGATCTCGTGTTCAAAATCATCCTGAAAGATCAGATATTTAGCCTGCTGGCTGGGCGTGAGCATCTCACGGATCTGCTGCATCTTATGCAGACGACGCTCAACTCTTTCTTTGAGAATAACCTCGAATCTGTCGAGTGACTCTACTATTTCATATTCTTGCGATTCGTCCCCAACCAGTGCCCTCAAATCGTCCAATATCACTTTCTGCTGAGTACGAAAATCCGCATCGATCTTCTGCAATTCCCTCAGTCTGGGGAAGAATTCCATTGCTTGCTCCGTGGTCAGATCGAGTTCTTCGGTCAGCCGATATATTCTGATCTTCTCAATAATCGCCCGGGGGTCGTTTGATTCATTTTCCTGGGCGAGCAGGCTCCCCAAAATGAGCATCAATACAAACCATACCCTTGTCATAGTACCTCCTGGAATCAACGTTCAACACATAGATTAGGTGCCCGCCGCGTACTTGCGGCGAAGCGAATTCACCAGTTCGCTCCTCTGCTGCATCGACAGCTCTTCGATCGCCTCATCGGCGTCAAAGGAAAGTTGCTCCTCCAGTACTTCGATCTCGGTCACGAGGTCATTACTCACAATCCCCGCGATGGCGATCTCGGCGATCTCTTCGTCTTCCAGAAGATGAGCAACTGGAATACTAATGTTCACTGTTTCAGCCCTGCTCCGCAATATGAACAAGAGGAGCACGGCCAATGCGAATGCTGGAACCAACGCCTTGAATAACCGTCCCAGTAGCCTGCGCCTCGGTTGTAGCACCCTTTGCCGGGCCAATGACTTCATGCGCTCAAAGGTATCTTCGGGCGGATATTCTACTCGGTCACTATCCATTACCCGGCGCAGTTTTTGAAGCCTGCTGTATTCCCGAGCACAGTGGGGACAATGCTTTAGATGCTCCAACAACTCATTACGGTCTTCACCGCTCAGCTGATTTTCCAAGAGGTCAATGAGCTTTTCTTTCCGGTTCCGGCAATCCTTCATAACCAATCCTCCAACAAGTTGCGGAGCTTTCTTATCGCATGGTAGTGGTTCGCTTTTGCCGCACCACTGGTTATTCCCATTATCTCCCCTATCTCATTGAACGTGTATCCTTCATAGTGATGCAGAATAAAGGTCATGCGCTGTCGCTCTGGAAGTTTCTTTAATGCATCGTCGATTGCCACTTTCAGTGCCACACTTTCGCCCGTATGCCGGATATCGCCCAGTGTCTCGGGCAAAGGCTCGAATCGGCGTTCACGGCGCTTGAACGATATACAGGCGTTGACCGTGATCCTGTACACCCACGTGAACAACTTCGATTGCATTCTGAATTTCTTGAGATTCCTGTACACCCTGATGAACACCTCCTGTGTAAGATCACAGGCGTCAGCTTCATTCCTTGTGTACCGGTAGCATATGCTATAAACGGGCATATGATATTTCTCGAAAATGCGGTCAAATGCCTTCTCATCTCCCTGCTTGAAAGATCGGACCAGAACTTCATCTTCTTGACCATTCACCTTATACGACGTCGTTGAGAGCTGATTGGTTTAAGAACCAGTGATCGATGTTTTTCTTGTGATGGAGCAGGGCAGTAAGAGTGATACGCAACTCGCCCTGACTATTCTTCTTCCTCGGTGTAAGGCTCGAACTGATCCTTCTCGGCGCCGCATTCCGGACACACCCAGTCATCGGGAAGATCCTCGAATGTTGTCCCGGACTGAATACCATTGTCAGGATCGCCAAATTCAGGGTCATATATATAGCCGCATACTGTGCACTGCCATTTAACTATCATATGCCTCCCTTTTGAAAACCCAAAAATTCTATTGAATAATAGGTGAGTGTCAAGGGTTGTTGAGTGAGCGATACAACTGACGGTATTTCTTGGCCGACTCTGCCCACGAATAATTGTACTGCATACAGCCCTCGGAGAGCCTTCTGAAAGTCTCAGCATCGCTGAATACATGCGCCGCTCGCTCAGCAGCGCCAACGATTGCCTGTCCTGTATATTCAGTAAACAGAAATCCATTGCCAGTGGCATCATCCGTCTTGAATTCAGACACGGTATCAGCCAGGCCGCCGGTCTTGCGTACGATCGGCACTGTTCCGTAGCGCAGACTGATCAATTGCCCTAAACCACAAGGCTCATACAGAGAGGGCATGAGGAAGAAATCCGAACCCGCGTATATGCGGTGCGCGAGGCGGTTATCAAACTTGATATTCACGGACAGACGTCCGTGATAGATGTTGGCGAGTTTGCGCAATTTTTCGTGGTATGATTCTTCACCGAGGCCGAGAATGACCATATTGAAACCTAGTTTCATTATCTCATCCAGGGCGCAGACCAGAATATCAAATCCCTTCTGCCCGGCAATGCGCGTAACCATACCAATCAAAGGCCTCTGCGTATCGAGACAGTTGTCCCTGCACAGCTCCGTCTTGTTAGCCTGTTTGCCGGAGAAATCCTTGTAATGCGCGTAGATCAGATCGTCCGATTCAGGATTCCACTGCGCATAGTCGATTCCGTTCACAATACCATGCAGGTCACGGGCACGACTGCGCAACACACCATCGAGGCCGAAACCGAGCTCGGGTGTCTGAATCTCTTGCGCATAGTTTTCTGAAACCGTGGTTATCCTATCCGCATAGACAATACCCGCTTTGAGAAAACTGATATCGCCGTGGAATTCCACGCCCTCGGGCGCGAAATAGCTTACTGGAAGTCCCAAAACACCTAACTTATCCCTTTTGAAACGACCTTGATAGCCGAGATTATGGATAGTAAAAACGCTCTTCGCGGCTGACCGGCTGCGTTTCATGTATAGCGGTAGCATACCTGACTGCCAATCATGACAATGCACAATATCATAACCTTGTTCCTCTACGATTTGCATGGCCGCGATACAGAAAAGCCCGAAGCGCTCGCAGTTGTCCTTGTAGTCACCACTGGTATCACCATACAGACCCTCGCGCGCGAAGAACTCCGGATAGTCGACGAATAGACATCCGTCGTGCCGGCCCACACCCACCTGGTGTTGGCCATTCATGCGTACCGTGATCTTCCTTTCAATCGGGACCTCGATGCCTTTGTATTTGGGCAACAGGGTTGTCGTGTCTACACCTGATTCATTAAGATAGCGAGGCAGGGCGCCGACCACGTCGGCTAGGCCGCCGGTCTTGGCATGTGGTACTGCTTCTGACGCGACGAACAGGACTCTCAACCTATTCCTTTCCGAACCTATGTTCCATCAGATTATGTTCTTGAGGTATGCCGCCGAATCTTCCGGGCCAGTGGGGTTGATATAGAAACCTGTCCCCCATTCAAATCCAGCGATATGCGTTAGCACCGGGATTATTTCCAGATGATAGTGGTAAAAATCAATTCCCCGGACCGTGATCGGCGCGGTATGAATGACATAGTTATAAGGAGGTATGTTCAATGCTTTTTTCAAACGCATTAGGCAATCTTTAAGGATCGCGGCCAGGTCCTTGAGCTGGTCTGCTGTGGCATCTTCAAAATTCGATAAATGATTACGTGGTACGATCCAGCATTCAAATGGAAATCGCGGCGCGAACGGACAGATGAGAATGAATGAGTTGTTTTCGACTATGAGGCGCTTCCTGTTCTTGGTTTCCTGGACGACAATATCACAGAATATGCAACGCTCACGATACTCGAAATAGCGTTTTGCTCCGTCCATTTCTTCCATGACCCGTTTAGGCACAACTGGTGTAGCAATCAACTGTGAATGACTGTGCTCAAGAGAGGCACCGGCCGCTGCGCCGAAGTTCTTGAAGATCATAACATACCGCAGCCGCTCGTCCTTTTTCAGATCAAGCAATCTGTTCTGGTAGGCTCTGATCACATCTTCGAACGGACCGGGATCCATATCGGCGAGGTCTTGCGAGTGCTCGGGCGTCTCAATGATGACCTCATGGGCACCGATCCCGTTCATCCGGTCGTATATGCCCTCGCCGCGTCGGTCGATCTCGCCTTCAATGCGCAATGCTGGAAATTTGTTGGGAATCACGCGCAGCGTCCAGCCCGCGGTATTCGCTGCTGAATTGTCCCGGCGGATCGCGGAGATCTCAGGTGGTGTAGCAGCTTCATTGCCTGGGCAGAACGGACATTCCTTGGCCGTTAACTTCTTCTTTTCCGGCGCCGATTTGAAATCCTTGGGCCGCTTGGCTCGCTCGGTCGAAATAATCACCCAGCGGCCAAGAACTGGGTCCTTACGTAGCTCGGGCATGCACCCTTATTGCTCTGCGCCCTGTGTTTCCGATTCGACTTGCGATTCTTCTTCTGGTTCGGGCAGGAATATTTGAATATCGGCTTCCTCCTTGATCCCGGAAAGGAATGAGGTAGCTAATTCACCCTGCTGTTCACGTCGCATACGGTTCTCGATGATGTGACGCACCTCGTCCAGACCACGGTAGTGTTCTGGATAGTATTCAACCATCTTGATGATCGTCCAGACATTTTCCTTGGTGCTAAAGACATCACTTATGTCGCCGATCTTCAAGCTGAAGAGAATTTCGTCG
>JASFEK010000106.1:0-6724 GCA_050124875.1 Caldifarciminota bacterium
GTCCTCCCGAGACAACTCCACACCTAATCTATCAATCATGAAGCCCAAACGCTGCGCTGAAGGCATGTGCCGGTGTTCATCTTGCCAGACAGAACAGAATCGTTCAAGCGAATAAGAATAGGCCGACTGTAGCGCCTTTGTTTTGAATGAATACCCCCTTCTCTTCAGAAGACACCGCACGTATTCAATGCGCGGCCCTTGATAGTCGATGGGCTCGATTATCGTTGTCCACAGGTCAAAAGTGATCGCCCTGAGCATATCGAATGACAGTATAATGCACCCTGGATACAAGTCAAGGCAGAGCTCGAAGAGGTTGCCATCCTCATCTGCATCAATATAATTACATCTATGGTCACACTCAGCCTTCTTTGCATGCTCTTGACCAGTGACTTCCCGATCTGTGAATATCCCGAGTTTCAGAACTATCCTTGTGTCGTGTTCGCGGACAGCCTCTACTACACATTCTGGTCTGATCATAGGTTCCCGGTATCGATATTCGGGGGACGCGTGCGTCCTGACGGCACGGTCATCGATTCAAGCGGAGTGTTCCTGTATCATGGCAACACGACGCATGGTTGCCGTGCTGCGTTCGATGGACAGAATTTCCTTGTGGTATTCCGCGATAGCTGCTGAAGCGCGGGTAATATCATCGGCGTGCGGGTCACGCCCGGCCTGGATTCCATCAATTCCCTACCGATAAAGGCCGATGCCGGGGTCGAAAGAGAGCCCGATATCTGCTATGATGGCAGCAATTACGTAGTTGTATGGTCAGAAGGTGTATTTGCTTCCATGCATAAGGTTAGAGCGGCGCGCGTTACCACGCAGGGCGCGGTTCTCGATTCGGGTATACTATTTGGAAAAGACTCCTATCTGGAATACCATCCCAGCATAGCCTACGACGGCACCAGGTTTTTGGCCGTTTGGTTCAGCTATGCACCGCCATTTGGCGTTTTAGGACGGTTCCTCAATTCACAGGCACAACCAGACGGCGAGGCACTGGACATAAGGTTATCGAATACGGGTCATTTCTATCAACCGGAAATCGCGTTTGCCGGCGACCGTTACCTGGTCGTTTGGAACGAACAATCGTCTGCCACAGGGGATGATGTATTCGGACAGCTCATCAATATTGATGGTACAATGCACGGCGGGACTGTATTGATCAGTACCGGTTCTGGATACCAGTCTAACCCGAGGGTGACCGGTAGCAACGATTTCCTCGTGGTGTGGGAAGAAAACGGGAAGATCTACGGGCAACGCGTATCTGCACAGGGACAACTGATCGGCACCAATTTCCAAATATCTGACACAACGAGCAACGACCGTCAGAGTCCAGACATCGCTACTGGTTCAGACAATTACCTGGCTGTATGGATGCAGTACAACAATAACAGCTATGATATCTATGGCAACCTTGATATTCTCATGGGCATTGGCACGACCCATGAGCGTCATATGAACCCGCCGTGGTGCCGTTCAACGTTGATGAGCGGTACGCTTACCCGGTTCCTCGAGCAAGGCTATGATCTGTACGACATATCCGGCCGTAGGATCGAACGCGAACCCACAGGTTCAGGCATATTCTTCTTGAAGAAAGACGATAGCGTCATCACAAAGATCATCAAGGTACATTGACCCTGATAGAAAGGTCATCTTCGACTCCTGTTCAAAAAAAAGAGGGCCGGGTATGTTCTCGGCCCTCTCTAGTCTTCTATTGATCATGCTATTTGAGTAGTATTAGTTTGACCATTTCCTCGCCAGCAATGCCGAAGTAAATACCCTGACTCACCTTGCGTTGTTCATCATTCACGCCGTCCCAAAAGGCTTGACCGTTTTCTGCAGCCAGGGTTCTCACCCTTCTTCCTGCCGCGTCATAGATATGCACGACGCGCTGACTCAAAGGAACAGAAATCGCCGTCACCCTCTCGAACGGATTAGGCACCGCGAATAGTCGGGCACCGCTTTCTCCCGGAAGCAATTCGTATTCCTCGACCCCGGTACCGTGATCAACTACCGCGCGGATCAACACGTCGTGTGTCTCGTTCTCACGATAGGGAGCCCAAACTCCTGTGTATTCCCAGGTTTGACGTCCGGCAAGGGGCATCGTATCCATGCCAAAGTAGGGCGATGAAGCAGTATTAGTAATACAGCCGATGAAGAATGCACCATCATAGATCACTATGTTCTGACCGGCCGTATTGATATCATACCATGCCGGTGCAAGCGACACGATCTGAGTCGTCTCATAGAGAACCGTGCCCGGCGTTCCGCCTGGCCCATCATCATCAAGAACCTGGACGGTCACCGTGGGCACTGCCGTACCCAATGAGTTGACGTTGAAACGGACCGTATTGATCTGCGTGGGATAGACCGGTGGTACGAATCTCATCCCGTATCCCGAGTTGTCACCGTTCCATGCCATACCCGTGTGGGCAATGCCACCGTCATACTGCAACTCAACCGGATAGGTAACGACCCGGAATTCGAGCATCAACGAATCATTATCCGGCACCATATCGCCGAGCAAAGATTTTACTTTCATCCGGTACAGGCCGTCGGTCGTCGTCGACCAGCTCGGAGTGAATACCAGTGAGTCGGCTTCTGCGGGGTTTATCGAAGCAATGCTCATGGTATCGGCAAAAACCACTTGAAGAGCCTGATTTCTCACCTCGCAATAAACATCGAAACCAGCCTCGGGCTGATTACCCATGTTCTTGATCAAACCCCAGAAATCGACCGGATCTCCGTTGTACAGGAAAAAAGCACCGGAGACATCGTTCATGATCTTGACGATACCGATATCATGTACCTGGTACGTTGTTGAATCGGGTGGATAGAAAAGGATCGCAAGGTCATTATGGATCGCGTTATAGGTCGGAAACTGGTCATGGTTATACTGGAGACCGATGTCACCGGCATTGTTCTCAATGCCCACGGTCAAGCCATCTGTGTAACCACCTGAGGGCGTGCCTTGCTGCGTGAAATACTGGAAAGTGATTGAGCTGTCGGCACGGGTCAGTATGATCTCAAATGTGTTAAGGCTTGCCGGGCTGTTCCAGAAACGGACATCGTGATAAGCGATGATGAATGTATCCTGCGCTGCGTTGGTCCAGTAGTAGCAAGCTGGTGTCCCCGCACTGAAATCCAGATCCGACATGAACGGTGCCAGCACATTGTTCGGCCGCACAGTACTCGGCATTTGTGGGAACGGAGCCGCCTCGAGGAAGTTGTCGCCAAATGCAATGTAACCGTTAGAACCCACAAAAAAGGAATTCACAGTATACCAGTAGTAAGGAAAGTCGAACCCGACCGAATACGGGCCGACCACGTTATCGTCACCAAGACCAGTAACTTGCGTACCAATACTGGAAATATCGATCCAATTGTAGGTCGGTGCTCCTGAAGCCACGGTGTCGCTATCAATCCACCGATAGCCATAGGCATCGGGTCCGCCAGCACCGAGAATCGCGGGCGGGTTTGACGCCATAAAACCTGAACCTGTGATTTGTAGAACTAATAATACTAGTGCCATACTCCTCCTTTCAGCGTATTATAACAAACTGCCCATTGTTGTCAATGAGGTTAGGCGCTATACTGCTTGGATGCTTTGTATGGGGGTAAAAAAAGGCGGCAGCCGGATTCGCACCGGCGAATAGCGGTTTTGCAGACCGCCGCCTTACTACTTGGCTATGCCGCCCTGTTGATAATATAAAGACAACAATACCGAGCTGCCTTATGCTTCTGAAACGATAAGCGGGAGACGGGATTTGAACCCGCGACCCTCACCTTGGCAAGGTGATGCTCCACCACTGAGCTACTCCCGCGACTTAAGACAGTATATTCGGGAATCACTGAAAGTCAACCACATAGTTGAATAACCATCTAACGCTTGACAAATATGTAATTGTCACCTATAATGACCTCAAGAGCGATTCTTCTAAGAGAGGAATTTCTAGGCTTAAGTGTATTATGGCAAAAACAATCACTAAGAAGAAACTTTTCTGGCGCGGAAGGTCAATCTTCCTGCCCGAGTACTTACGTGTCCTCAGCACGAGAGGCATGGCCGGTATCAGGGGATATATGAAAATGCTCAATTTCACGATCGAAAATGAGCGCCTGGTTGAACACACACAGAAGGCAATCGTGCAGCTCTTTGTACCACCCATCCCTTCACGGCCGTTCGCGCGCTATTTGCGCAGCTACACAGACCGCTTGGTACTTAATCAAAAGAACCTTCATCTGGGTACAGTACTGATCTGCATCACGAACGCATGTCCGTATGACTGCTGGTACTGCAGTGCCCGCGGTATGTCTCAGGGACAGTTGAACACGGAAGACATCGAGAAGGTACTCGAAAGACTCCGTTCGTGGGGCACAAGCATTATTGGATTCACTGGCGGTGAGCCGCTCCTGCGGAATGATACCGATGATACAATCGGGCGCTACAGAGATGAATTCACCTTCATGCTTTTCACTTCAGGCTATGGTCTTGATAGCGAGCGTGCCCATACACTGAAGGCAAAAGGCCTGTTCGGCATTGCCATAAGCCTGGATGATTACCGGCCAATACACCACGATCGAGCACGCGGCCGCCGGGGTGCCTTCAAGACATCATGTCTAGCGATCAAGAATGCGAAAGACGCAGGATTGTATACAGTCGTTCAAAGCGTAATCACCCGGGACCTTCTGCAACATGAACGGATGTGGAACTTCCTGAGCTTCGTACAACAAACCGGCGCCGATGAACTGCTGTTGCTTGAGCCGCTCGGCACTGGAAATCTGTTGCACGGTGATGAGCGTGTCTTTCTGACCGCACAGGAGCGTGAAAAGATACGCTGGTTTCATCATGCTGCCCTCAGTCATGAAAACCTTCCGAAGATCACTTCCTTTGCCGATTTCGAAGACCGATCACGATTCGGATGTGGTGCAGGCATCCAGCATGCTTATGTAGATGGGCAAGGAAATCTCTGGCCCTGCAACTTCCTTCCGATCTCACTGGGCAACATTATCAGCGAACCTGATCTGGTGTATGAACGGCTGACAGAGTATTTTTGCCGTGCGCACAACGAATGTATCTTGATGTCCAAGCGCAAGCAAATACAAAAACTGGCCCGGAAGGGAACGCCAATACCATTTACCAGGGTGAAGAGAACACTCTGTGCTCGTAGACGAACATCGGAGAACGGCGATCGACCAGCGTTCTACACTGCGCTGACGACCGACAACGGCCGTGGCAGTTACGAGTAGTATCGTTTCTGTTGCTTCCTGCATTCCTCAGAAGATAGTACGCACCGTCGACATTGAGAAATCCCTCCAATTCAGAGAAAGGCTGAACCTGCCTTACGGCATTCTTGCAAAGCTCACCGGATGCGTGGAACACCGCGAAGTTGATCCTGATACAAATGCCTCGGATCTTGCTGTGGCAGCAGGCCAAAAGGCAATCAACCAAGCCGCAATCACCCCGGCGGGCATTGACCTGATCATATTCTGCGCGTGCAGCCAGGATATAACCGAACCGGCAACCGCCAACATCGTTCAGGAAAAGATCGGCGCAACAAATGCACAGGTCATGGATGTTAAGAACGCATGCAATTCATTCATAAACGGCATTGATATCGCGGATGCGATGATCAAGACACAGAAGATACAAACCGCGCTCATCTGCAGCGGTGAGGTGCTGTCCCGGTATGTCGACCTGGATATAAAAACCCGCAACGACCTGAACCTGCGTTCCGCTGGCTTGACACTTGGTGATGGCGGCGGCGCGGCAGTTGTAACAAAGAGCCGAGACAGCAAAGGAATAATAAAGGGTTCCTGTTTTGCATCTGACGGTGCAGCGTGGCGGCTCGCTACTGTAACTGCAGGGGGTACAATGTACCCACGCGATCCGGCCGATCCCGGACTCACCTACTTCCACTCGGACAGCGAGAAACTCATCGACATGGCGCGCGAACGGGTGCCGATCGTAATCCGCCGATTACTGACCGGTATCGGCTGGCGGCCCGAAGACGTGGACCTTGTCCTGCCCCATCAAGTGACCGTAAAGATCGTCAAGGAAATATCAAAGGCGGTCGGTATCGGGTTCGATAAGAACGTCATTACCCTTGACCGCTATGGCAATACGGCCGCGGCAAGTATACCGATCGCCCTGGATTACGCATTGCAGTCAGAAAGAATAAGACCCGGTATGAAGATCCTATTGGTTGGTGGGGCAGCCGGGTTTTCAGCCGGTGCCATAGCCCTGATCTGGTAACATCATCAGTTTACGCCCTGGGATGATAAAGCTTGTGTACCTCTTTCAGGTATTCCCGGTCAATGTGCGTGTATATCTGGGTGGTCGAGATATCCGCATGCCCAAGGAGTTCCTGAACCGCCCTGAGATCAGCGCCTCCTTCCAGTAGATGAGTAGCAAAGGAATGGCGGAAGGTGTGAGCAGTAACCTGCTTCTTGATGCCCGATTTCAGCCGGTACTTGCGCAATATCTTGCCGAAACCCATACGCGAGAGTTTATTGCCCCGGGCGTTGAGTACGAGCAAACTCGAAGACTTGTTCTTGAGCAACACCGGCCTCCCAAGGTTGAGATAGTCCTCAATTGCCATTCTTGCCCGGTTCCCGAACGGGACAATGCGTTGCTTATTCCCCTTACCGATCACGCTGATCAAATTCTCGCTCAACTTCAGATCACTGATCCTCAAGGTGAGTAATTCAGATATTCTCAGCCCTG
>JASFEK010000107.1:0-6718 GCA_050124875.1 Caldifarciminota bacterium
AAAAAAGAACAGGAAGATCGTGGCCATTAGTGCGGGAATGACCCTGGGTACTGGATTGAAGAAATTCAGCATGGAAATCCCTGAACGGTTCTATGACGTAGGCATAACCGAGCAGCACGCAGTCACCATGGCCTCGTCACTTGCCCTAGACGGATATATCCCGGTAGTGGCTATATACTCTACCTTTCTGCAGCGGGCCTATGATCAGGTCATTCACGATGTCAGCCTGCAGAGTTCGCCGGTCATCTTTGCGGTGGACCGGGCCGGTCTGGTCGGCGAGGACGGTCCGACTCACCATGGACCGTTCGATCTGTCCTATTTCAGTTGCATACCCAATATCGTCATCTCGTCGCCAAAGGACGGCAGTGAACTCATTGCCCTGCTGAGAACCGCCGTGGCTTATCGAAAGGGTCCTTTCGTGATTCGCTACCCTAGATCATCCTGCTCGGTCGGGGAATTGGATCCACCCAAGATCAGCGTCGGTACATGGGAACTGCTTCAAGAAGGCAAGGGTTGCGCAATCATCGCGACCGGTGCGATGGTAGAACCGGCTCAGCAAGCACTACCCTTATTGAAGAAGAAGGGGATATCACCGATGTTGATAAATGCCCGATTCGTAAAACCGTTCGACCATAGAATGTTAAGACAGATCATCAAGAAGGTGAAGACGATCATAACCGTGGAAGAAAATGCCTGCCACGGTGGATTTGGCAGTTCAGTATTACAATTTTGCGGTGAGCATAAGCCCGGTATGCGGGTACACTGTATTGGTCTTCCCGACAACTTTGTAGAGCACGGCGCGCGACCGATACTGTTGAAGATCACGCAGCTGGATGCAGGGGGTCTTGCCAAGAGAATTAGCGCGGTCCTATGACTCTGTTGTACAGCCTCATCATTCTTGCCCAGTTCGTACTTCCTTATGAAAACCGAGTTTACGTGGATGCGCAAGGTGAGTTCGTTGTGTACGCGCGGTACTTTCAGGAGACACTGGTCAGTATTGATACGGTAAAGACCGTTGGGGATTATCTGGAATCCGCATTCTATGCACGGAATCGCGGCGTGCTGCTGGCACAGCTCAAGCAGTCCATGCAGAAGACCGGAGGGTATGCACGCAAGGGTTTGTTCGGCACATTTGAGATCCCATTACCCAAAGGCGGGTTCAGTGAATTCATGGGCGAGACAGGAAAACTCGACGTGGGTGGATACGTGAAGATAACTCTGGGCGGCAGTAATACCTTTGTGTCGAACATCCCGGGCATGGTGCGTCCTTCGCTCTGGCCTGAGCTGGAAATGAATCAAGAAATGGCCATCAACCTGGATGGTCAGGTGGGCGATAGGGTGAGGGTTTTCATTGATCATAACTCAGAGCGTATCAGCGAGAGCCAGAACAAGATTACCGTGACCTACCAGGGCCGTGAGGATGAGATCGTTCAGGAGATCGAAGGCGGTGATACTGAACTGCAGATCCCCTCGACGACCTATACCGGCGACATTCCGTCGCACCGCGGGCTCTTCGGCATCAAGTCGAGCGCGAAGATCGGACCCTTGGACATCGTCGCCATCGCGTCGAATGAGCAGACCCAGCATCAGGAGATCGACATCGAGGGAACGGTCCAAGCGCAAGCCGACACGATCTGGAGCCGGGAGTATCAGAAGCGGCGTTTCTTCTGGCTGGGCAGTTATGGTCAGGTAATCCCGGGTTCTTTGGAAGTGTATATTGACGACAACAATTTTCAGAATAACCTCACCTCGGGTATTACGAGGTATGGTGTCGCGTATGTGGATACCGACAACAATGATACGATACCCGATGACACGCTGCAGTCACAAGTCGGCTACTACACATTGAAGAATCGGGATGATTATAACTTTATCCCCGGGGAGAACATAATCGAGCTGAGACGTAATCTTCAGAAAGACGCCGAGGTTCTTGGCGTCAAGTATTCTATTCTTAATCCTGATACAACGATCACCAACGTTGGTTTTTTGCAGAATGACACACTCACGTTGAAACTCATCTGCCCGAAGAGTCCTGATACATCCTCGGTGACCTGGGATTATGAGAAGAAGAACTATTACCAGCTGGTGGCTCCGGGTTCCCGGCTGGATTCCCTGAGGATCTTCTATATCACGGCCGGCGGCCAGCATCGGGACCGTAATGACGAGGGTACGCCATACCTTGAGGTACTCGGTCTTGACCAGAACCAGGATAATCAGGTCGACGATTACTCGTTCGGCGGATATGGTTTTGATGCCGGACGGGGCATCTTGATCTTCCCCGATTCACTACCCTTTGTATTAGATGTACTCGATGATCCTGATTTTGAAATATACGACAATCCGTACTACATGCAAGGGCGCGGCAAGTATTACTTGTACAAGAAGACGGTCGAGGCAAGGCCCACGTTTACGCTGCCCCCCAATGTGGTGGACGTCACCGTGTATGTGGATAATGTTGAGCAGAAAGAAGGTGTGGATTACTACGTCGACTTTGACCAGGGCGAGCTCGAGTTCAAGAAGGTGATACCACCGACTGCCCGGGTCAAGATCCATGCCGAATACGCGCCATTCTTCTCTGCTGCCCAGAAATCGCTGATCGGTGCGCGCGCAAGTATGCGTGCTTTCGGCGACGCTACATTAGGCACTTCTTTCTTCTACCGCACCGAGTCATACCCTACTGACCGGGTTCGTTTGCGTGAGGAACCGTTCAACCGCATGGTCTGGGAAGCGGATTTTGCCATACCCCAGACCCTGCCGTTTCTGACCAATGCAGTGGATTGGTTGCCCTTAGTGCAGACCGAAGCCGAGTCGAAGATCAACGTCAACTTTGAAGGTGCCTATTCGATATCAAACCTCAATTCCGAGGGTGAAGTCTTTCTGGACGACCTGGAATCTTCGACGATCATCACGAACGAGGTGTCGATAACCTTCACTGATTGGGTGCAATCATCGCAACCAGCAGGCAAGAGTGAGCAAGATTTCGTGAGTGAGAAGCTGGTCTGGTATAACCCGCGGGGTGACCAGCGTTTGCAGGCAGGAGACATTTATGTTGATCCTCTAGACCCGAACGAGATCGCAGATGTGGTCAGCATAATATATACACCCGATGATACGTCTTCATTCGGCGGTCTGATGCAGTACCTTTACAGCGAAAATTTTGACGATTGTGAGAATCTAGAGCTCTTGATCAATGGCGCGGGTGGTCGGATACACCTTGAACTCGGTCAGGAAATACCCGAGGATCAGTTGCGGCGCGACCGAAACGGATTGCTGGTGGGTATCGGCACACTACAAGATGAGGACGGTGACCGCAACGGCACCTGGAATGAGACTACCGAAGACACGGGCTATGACGGAGTGTTTGGGGTTGACGGCGATAGCGTGGCCGGTGATGACGGTAATGATGATTATGTGGAGAATGACTACACCGGCGGAATAAACGGCAGTGAAACGAACCGGCTCTGGAATACCGAGGATATCGACCGGAACGGTATTTTGAATGGGGACAAGGTATACTACAGTTATTCATTGGATCTCGATTCCACCGAGTTCATGGTCGAGAATGCAGGGTTGCAGGAGGGTTGGAAGCTGTTTCGTGTTCCGATCAAGGATTCCCTGGCTGTCGATACTGTTTTCGGTCAACCTGATTGGCGGAACATAAGGTACGTCCGCGTCTGGTTCGACAATTTCGCCAGTCCGGAGACCCTCATGATATACCGTCTGGCCGCGACCGGTAGCCGCTGGAAGAATTACGGGGTCGAGGGTGATCTATCAACCCTGGATTCATCCGAGATCTTCACGATCACGCCGGTCAATACAAAAACCCACCCCAATTACCAATCACCCTATGTTCTGGAAAGGGATCCGGTGACCGGTCAATACCGCAGTGAGGGTGCGCTGGAGTTGAGGCTCGAGAATATCAAGGAAAGACATACCTGCGTTGCCCATCGGCAAACCGACGACAATGAGGATTACCGGGCATATGACACGCTGACCTACTACTTTAACGCCCGTAATAGCAATCCCATGATCGCGCTGCGCATTGGCAGTGATTCCCTGAATTATTACGAATACGCCACCGAATTCGAGAATGGGGTACTCGTCGAGGCCGGGAATGGCTGGCGTTTATTCACCGTATCCATGCGGCGCTTTCTGGACTTGAAGCAGCTCACCCAGGGTAGCGGTACGGGAAGCGACTCGGCATATAAGGTCGTTGGCAACCCTTCGCTTTCTGTGAACCAGTTCTTTGAAATTGCGATCACAAACCAGAACTCGACGCCGTTGACCGATACATTGTGGTTCAACGACATAAAGCTCATTGCACCACAGACTGAGATTGGACGTATAATCCGGGCCACGGGACAATTGAACCTTGCGGATCTAGCATCGATGACGGTTTCCTTCGATGAGTCTAATGGTCGCTTCAAGCGGCTGTCCGAGTCCAAAACCATATCAACGAGCAGTGCCGGGCGTAACTATGCGATCAACTCCAATATCGCCCTGCACAAGTTCCTGCTGGAGAAGTGGGGTTTCAACATACCGCTGAGTGTTAATTACCGGAATAATACGCAGCAGCCGCGCTTTTCCTATTTTGCCGATGACCTGGAAATCGAAGGTGAGGATTTGGAGGAACAGAAGGAAAGCAGTGTTGTGAATTCGTACACGATCAGCTTCGGGAAATCCGGTTCAAGACACTGGTTACTCAAGAATACACTGGACAATATCACCTTTGATCATTCACGCTCGACCACGCGCTCACGCCGCGCGTTGAATACCGATACGACGCGCGTCGTGACCTATCGCGGTGGCTATCGGCTCGACCCGAAGGTGGCCTTCCGATTACTAGGACAGACCTTTTCGGTTCTGCCTCAGAATATTTCGTTCAATGTCCTGTACACGGACAACCGGGTGCAATCATTCTACCGTCTCACCCCGCGGGATACGTTCAGCTACTCTCTGGCCGGTTCGCAGCGCAGAAAGACATTGAACCCGGGGTTCAGCGTCAGTTATTCACCGCACCGGACAACCAACGCAACTTTCGAGTTCGCCCAAAACCGCGATTCAGTGACCGCGCGTGGTAGGTTCGGCGAGGAAGTGGGAAGAAATCATTCGCTCACTGCGCAGTTCACCGAGAACCTGAGGTTATTCACGCCTCGCTTGAGTTTTAATTCTTCATACAATGAAGATTACCGTTTCGAGATCCGCCGGGAACTTGACGCACGTAATGTTTCGAACACCTCGCGCTACGGAGTGGACGGGACCGTCAATCTGGTCGGTATCGTCAAGTTCTTTACGCGGCTGCGGGATGAAACAAAGGACTCACTGGCGTCGGTTGGTTCACCCGGCTGGCTGGCGCAACAGGTCGAGGGCTTCATGGATAAGTTCCAGAACCCATCATTTAGCTGGTCCCGGCAGCGTAGTTCGAGCTATCTGAATGTTCTCAAGCGACCGGATATCGAATATCAGTTTGGCTTCGTGGATTCGATCCCTGAAGATGAAATAGCAGCGGGAAGCTACCCGGGTCGCAGTATCATTGATTCCTATAACGCGACGACAGGATTCAATCACAAGATCGTCACCTTGAATGGCGGATACAATGCAAACATAAATCGTACGTTTGCCTACGGCAATATCGAAACACGCACCCGGACCGTATCTTACCCTAACATAAACTTGCGTTTGACAAGGCTTGAAGCATTGCCTTTCCTGAAGAAGTACACCTACTCTTCATCGATCAACATGTTATTCAATCAAACCTACGAAAGCCGGTTCCAGGACACGGTGCCGCAGGCAAGATCCAAGACGATCAATTTCAGCCCGCTCATCGGCTGGCAGACGAATTGGGTCAAGGGGATCACCTCGACCGTGGATGTAAACTACTCAGAAACGAATGCCGTTGATATCCAGGGCAGCTTTGAATTACCCTCAAGATCCCTCACGCGCGGTGCTTCATTGTCATTGGCCTATACCTTCAGTGCGCCGCGTGGTTTGAGCCTGCCCTTCCTGAAGGGTGTCAAGTTCGCTTCGAATCTTGCCATAAATCTCGGGCTTAGTTACAATCGTAACACCAACTATTCATCCGATCTTAACAATCCCATATATGATTCAAGCATCATGCAGGGTGATCTCGGAATGTCCTACAATTTTTCGTCAAGCATAACCGGTGGTGCGAGCTTCTCGTATTCGCAGAATAAGGAGAGCGTGCGCAATCAGGATACGAAGCGGTTTGGTGTGAATATATGGACGAACATAAACTTCTAGAGCCCCTGGTACTTGTGCCACTGCTCGTTGCATTATTGCTGGCGTGTGGAAACGCTTACGCCGAGCATCCCTATGAGTATTTAGTCGATTTCTGCATTATTGGGGAGCGGGTGCCCGGCACGGCCGGTCATAAAGAAGCGCGCGATTTCATCGTGGATAACCTGCCGCATCCAGTGGTTGATTCGTTCAACATTCTGGGGGTAGCATACTACAACATATACGAACAGTTTCACGGGGTGCTGCCCGCCATCGGTCTGGCTGCACATTGGGATTCAGACGTTGGATGTCCCGGCGCCAACGACGGTGGCTCGGGTATAGCCCTCCTACTCAGTCTCGCCGACACTCTGACGAAGAACCCGCCGCGCCGTGCCGTTGATCTGCTTTTCTTTGATGGTGAGGATGTGGAGGGTGCTGAGCTACTGGGCTCTGAACATTTTGCTGCACGGTGCGTTCGTGA
>JASFEK010000108.1:0-6668 GCA_050124875.1 Caldifarciminota bacterium
GAAGATCGACATAGGTTGTATCGCCAGCCTGTTTCTGGTAGAAATCGTCCATGCCCACACGCACTGTTCCGTCATCTTCGAGTTTCACCCACGTATTCTCGCCATGATAGTATAAATCCTCGGGTACGTTGTAGCCCTGGATCTCCATTACTTCCTCCTTTTTTCATACCTGGAAAGCAAAGCCCCAGGTGCAAACAAAGTTCTCAACCGACTGAAAAAACCGAAAATATCTCGAGAAACGGACAACAATTATGTTCGCTGTATTATATATGTTTTCCACTCTAAGTCAAGAAGTTTGCCGACATACTACATCTCGGAGTAGATGTAGGCCAGCGGGTTGGGTGCTTTGCTGTCGTCACCGGTGCCCACAAAACTCGACAGCGGAATTTCCGCACCCCAGCGGCTTGCATGGATGAATTTCCTCGGACGGTAGACAAGGACTTTTCTCCGCTTAGGCACGCTGAGGCTAGCATTCATCAGGAATAGTATCCGTTCCTCACCCTTTTGTCTTATCGCAGCGTCGATCGCGTCCTGCAGGCTGCGAAATGGCTTCATGAAGATGCTCTTCAGCAATTCTTCATCGAGGCTGGTGACCACCCACATCTGAGCCCAGCGGGCGATTTCCGCGATCTTTGCTGCCTTGTGGTAGCCCAGTTTGAATTCTTTGTCAATCTTGTCGAGCGTATCCTGGGGAGTGCGGCAGCTGCTCAGTAGTTTGACGAATGTTTCACCGCCGATACCCATGCGGCATTTCGAGACGAGGATCAGGATGCCGTTATCATTGAGGGCGAGCTTCCCGTTGTCCAAAGCCTTTTGTGATTGGTACAGGTCGATATCCATTGGATAAGGTGCGACCGCAACCACGATGTCGGCCTTTTCTTTTATCTCGACCGAGAAGACCCGGTGTGCCTTATCGATGGCTGCCTTCAACGCTTCAGTGATGTCACCGGCGGTTGCCGCATATATCCTATCGTAGCGATCGAGTACGGTGAGGATCGCGAAGATCTCTTTGCCCTTCACGGTTTGTATGGCATCTTCCATGTCTTCGTGTACCGGGTTGTCCTTGAGACTGAGGGCTTTCGCACTCGACTTGAGCGCTAGCTTGTGATTCTGCTCGATCGTCCGATATGCGGCAATGCCCGGCAGAAATGATTTCCTGCCTCCGGTATAGCCGGCAAAATAGTGTGGTTCAACCGAACTGATGATGACGATCTTGTGGGCATCGGCCGCTAGTTTGTTCACATACATCTCGGTGCCGTTCTGAGAGGTGCCTAGGTAAACCATGTCCTCGTCCTTACGCGCATCATGTGAGTATATCATCGGTTTCAGCTCGGGTAGGAGATCACCGAATATTTCGGCATATTCTTCCTCGGTCGGCGCACGATGGGCACCGGTTGCGACGAGGAACTTCACGTTCATCTTCGAAAGCAGTGGGTGAAGCATCTTCAGTATCTTGGCAGTCGGGGTCGGGCGTGTTGCGTCATTGACCAGGAAAAGGACGTCGCGCGCGTCGCTCAGGAATTCCTCGAATTTCTTCGAACTGATCGGACTGTCTAATGCTTGACGCAGGGTATCTGCTTCATCCGGGCATTGCACCTCGTTGGGGTGTATTATTTCCCCAACATTGCGTTCGTCAACATTGACGAAGATTTTTTCTCTGCCGTATGGTATACCGACCCTTATCTTCATGTCTTCAAAAAAAGAGAAGCCTGGCTATGTGGTGCTGCGATGATTTATATTACGCCTGAACTCTCCAGTTTTTCGATCACCGCCTTTACTGCCGAAGCCGATGTGTGCAAGGCTTCCAGCTCTTCCGGGATGAGTTCTAATTCGATGATCTTTTCAACGCCGTTCTTGCCCAACATTACAGGCACGCCGACGAAGATACCATCGACGCCGTACTCACCCCGCAGGTATGTGGAACACGGTAGTATGCGTCGCTTGTCGCGGATGATACACTCAACCATTTTGGCTACCGATGCAGCCGGCGCGTAGTAGGCGCTGCCGGTCTTCAGATAAGAAACGATCTCCGCGCCGCCCTTGCGGGTCCTCTCAATGAGCTTGTCGATGTCGTCTTTCGGCATCAGTTCGGTGATCGGGATGCCGCTCACGGTTGAGTATCTGGGCAACGGGACCATGGAATCACCGTGTCCGCCCAATACCATCGCGGTCGTGTCGATGACCGATACCCCAAGCTTCTGCGAGACGAAATAGCGAAATCTGATCGAGTCCAGAATCCCGGCCATACCTACGACCTTCTTGAGAGCAAAGCCGGTTGTTTTCAATGTCAGGTACGACATGACATCCAGCGGATTAGTTACCATGATCACTATCGTGTTGGGTGCGAATTCGGCCACTTTTTCCGAAACAGACTTGATTATCTTAGCGTTTGTATTGAGCAGATCATCACGCGACATGCCTGGTTTCCGCGCAATGCCCGCGGTGATCACAACAACATCAGAATCAACGAGACAGGAGAAATCAGTGCAGCCTCTCAGTTCCACGTCGTAGCGTCGGATCGGAGCTGCCTCTTCGGCATCAAGCGCCTTGCCTTCAGGTAGTCCGTCAATGACATCGAGTAGATAAACGTCTGCGATTTTGTGTTCGGCCAAGTATAACGCCACGGAGCTTCCAACATTCCCGGCACCGATAATGCTAACCTTTTTCATTTTACATACCTCCTCTTAGATCTCCAGAGTATCCACTGCGTTCTTGATGACGGCCACTGATTCCTCGAATTGGTGTCTTTCTTCGATCGTCAAGGTGAGTTCGATTACCTTCTCCACGCCTCCGGCACCGATGATTGCCGGGACTCCGAGGCAGAGGTCTTTAACATCATATTCTCCCTGCAGGCACGCAGAGACACACAAAACGCGCTTGGAATCCTTTGTGATTGCTTCGGCGATCTCCGCGATCGCGGCTGCGGGTGCGTAGTGGGCAGTGGCAGTCTTGAGATGCGCAAGGATCTCACCGCCTGCCGACCGGGTACGCTTGATCAGTTTGTCGATCCTCTCCTGGGGTAGCAACTGTGTGATCGGGATACCCTCAACGCTAGCATACCGCGGGATTATCACCATATAATCATGATGCCCGCCGATGACAACCGCCGTTGTGTTTGCGGTCGAGACCTGCAATTCTTTCGAAATGAATTCACGCAGGCGTGTACTATCCAGTACACCAGTCATGCCAATGACGCGCTTGGGGTCGAAGCCTCCCTTTTTCCATATGTAGCACGTCAGGGCGTCGACGGGTTCGGTGATGTTAATGATAACCGCTTCCGGTGCATGTTGCTTTATTTGAGGGATGATATTATCAACCACTTTTGCGTTCGTTTCCAGAAGGTCAAGACGGGACATCTGGGGCTTTCTGACATGCCCAGCTGTAATGACCACAACCTCTGAACCGGCCATATCTGCGATGTTGTCCGAGCCATCGATCTTGGCGTCATAGTATCTGACCGGTGCGGCTTCCATCAGGTCCAGCGCTTTGCCTTTCGCTCTGCCTTCCACGATATCGATGAGCATAACGTCTGCAAAGTTCTTTTCTCCAATGTAGAAGGCTGCATTTGCTCCGACATTGCCGGCGCCGATGATGCTTACCTTTTTCATAGATTAGTCCTCCTGTGTTTTACTGCAATATCTTGTCCAATTGATTTGAGGAATATCATTTAACTCTTCGACTCTTTGACGCGGCCAACGATGAATCTTTTGAGCAGCGTTGCACACTATGCTGCCAGCGTCTTGCTATCCATTTTCCTCGGTATAGTTGCATTTGCATAGCAACGTTTATTATATTTATTCCGCCGTAAAAGTCAACAGGGCTTGGTTCAGGTTATGTCGGGCACAATGAGACAGCCATTCATCAGAAATAGAATCTCTGTATGCTCTCCCTTCTTTTCGACCGCTTGTTCGAGTGCACGTTGCAGCGAAGCGAACTGCTTGACCCCAGCGCGTTCGAGAATAGCGTCCGGGATACGGGTTATTGTCCATAACTCGCAGAAGCGTCTTAGACTCACGAGGTTGATCGCATTATGATCGCCCAGCGTGTAACTGGTGTTGCCCTTGTGGGCTGCCCGCTCGAGGCTCTCGGCAGTGTCGAAAAGGCGGGCAAAGTTTCTCGGGCCTAGTCCTTCATGACATGGGGAGACAACGATGAGTATGCCGTTTTCTTTCACCGCCATTCGGCCGTGTTCTATTGCCTTCAGTGTTTGATAGAGGTTGATATCAAACGGCCATTGTGCTATTGTGACAACGACGTCAGCCCGGTGCGGAATCCTGGTATGGTACATTTCATCGCCAACGCGTGCGGCCATTTGAAAGGTTTGGTCGATCGAGCCGGTGAAGGCAGCACAGATGTTGTTCTGCTTGTCCAATACCATCTGCACGGAAAAGATCTGTTTATCGCCGAGCCGCTGGAGACAATCAACCATTTCCTCATGTATGGGGTTATCAGCCAGGTTGAGCGCCCGTGCCTTGGGATGCGTTGCGTGTTTGTGATTCTCTTGTATGGTGCGATAGGCCGCAATGCCCGGCAGGAATGATTTTCTGCCTCCGGTGAATCCTGCAAAATAGTGTGGCTCGACTGAACCAATGCACAGCACCTTGCCGTATTCCTTCAATGTCTTGTTGAGCCACAATGCATTGCCGTGTCTGGTTTTTCCAAAATGCTCTGACGATCCATCGTCACGTGCGTCATGGACCATGATCCTGGGTTGATATTCCTCATGATGGGTGCCGAATATCATCTGTAGTTCGGCCTGGGTTGGGGCCCGGTGCGCACCGGTTGCGACCAGGAAATGGATATCTGTATTCCTGATATCTTCCTTTATTACATCCAGGACGGCCGATGTTTTCGTGGGCCGGGTTGCGTCATTAACAATACAGAGTAACGGGTCTCTTGTGCCGAGAAATTCCCTCAATGACCCGCTGTCCACAGGATTTGCCATGGCTTCTTTAAGAACGTGCGTCGTATCTTGCCGCAGTGTTTCCTTCGGATATATGATATCCATGACGTTCTGCTGGGCGAGACTCACCTCGATGCTCTCGGTTCCGTAGGGTACTGATAATCTTCTCATCATGCTTTATCCTGCATTGATTTGCCAGATACCCTATGATACACCTCTGCCCGGTCAAGTCAATAACCGTTTCTGACCGGTGACTTGACAATATCGAAAAATACCTTATAATATGACGGATGTTTTTGCTTTTTCTTTTGTTGCTTGATTACAATCCACAAACATTGACGGTTCCACCCTTCAAGCATACCTGGGGTTTCTATCGAGCATCAAAGTACTACCTACAGCTTTTCCTGGGCCCGGAATATGATTATCATGACCCCCAGGGGATTGCGGCGGTGAAGTTACGGGAACTCGATGATCCCAAAACACGCAGGGATGATGATGAACTGGCAGTCTTTGCGGTGAATTCAGGCGTGGGTCAGATCGTCTACAACGTGGGCTTCATGTCAGTCAAGGCTTACGGAGATACTAGTGTTTTTGCCGAACCCAAGGGCATCGCGGCAAATGTCGATGGTTTGATCGCCCTTGCCGACTTCGGCAACAAGCGGATCGTGAAGCTGCAATACAGTGAGGGTAGGCTGAAGCAGGTAGGGGAGATCCTGACACCGGGTCGTCCTTTCGATGTTTGCTTTGATTCGGAGAACAATCTCTACGTCACCGATTTTGATAGCAGCAGGGTCTATGTCTATTCCTCTAATGATTCTTTGCTGTTGTCTTTCGGGATTGAGGGCCGGGCATACGGTGAGCTCTATCAACCCATGGGGATCGAGGTGATCGACGCGCAGGCACCGCACAACCGCAACCGGGATGATTTCGTGGTTGTCACGGATAACTACGGAACGCGCGTTTCAAAATTTTCACGGCACGGTAGATTCATTGGTTCGGTTCTTGCTTCAGACCTGGGCCTGGTTGACGGCCACTTCTTGTATGTTGCCATGGATTATTTCGGCAGTATTTATGTCACTGATGAAGTCAATAATCAAATACACAAGTTCGATCATATCTTGAATTACATTATTTCGGTGGGCCGGACCGGGACCGGTCAGGGTGAATTCCTGTCACCACGCGGGATCACCATCTGGCGGCGGTATGGTCAGGTTTTCATTGCCGAGCAACGCGGTGGACAGTACCTCTGGCTGGCCGTGGACGGCTTCGTGGTCGGCTGTTTTCCCAGGGAGTTCTCAAGCGAACGGCCGGGTACTACGTTAGCCGTTTACCTGACCGATGAGGCACGTATCTTCATCACGATAATGAATCAGCAGGGCGAGAAGATACGCGATTTCATTGAGGGGATCAGGCGCGCGCCGGGTGAATACCTCGTCGTCTGGGATGGTAGGGATAATGATAATGTGCTGGTGCCGCCGGGTGAGTACGTGTTCCATATCAGGCTGAAAGGCCTGCAAGGACACGGACGAAGAATAAACAAAACAATGAAGGCAGGTGTTACATGTATCGCAAGTTATTTATAATGATCATCCCCGTTCTCTTGATGGGGACGAAATATGCAGGGGAGTTTCAGGAGCTACAGGTTGGTGCGCGTTCTAGTGCCATGGGCGGCACAGGCATTGCATTGTATGGAGAACCGACCGTGCTCTATTTCAACCCCGCCGGAACATTCTTTACGCCGCGCAGCATCCATCTGATGCATGCC